>DAITPG010000306.1:0-2903 GCA_036833715.1 Eubacteriaceae bacterium
TATGTTTTTATCGGATTTATAAGTATTGACCGCTTTAATAAGGCCGATGGTTCCGATGGAAATCAAATCTTCCAGAATGGAGTTATTGGCATCAAATTTTCTTGCGATATAGACAACCAGCCTTAAATTATGTTCAATAAGCTTTTGTCTGGCTGTTGCGGGATCCTCATCCAGCAGTGCGATATAAAAATCCTCTTCCTCTTTGGTAAGCGGCGGAGGCAATATATCATAGGAATTTATATAAAATACTTCGGAAGGTTTTCTTTTACATTTATAAATATATCTTATGAACCATTCACTGAGTTTTTTTAGCCATTTCATATGCGTTCCTCCGTTTAAGTAATGTGGGATTAAATATACCGTTAAATTCCCCTTTGGGTCTTTTCACATTTCCGGATGCCATATAAACGTCATAATATACCGCTCCGCCGTCAAATGCAATTTCATCCGCCTTTACTACCAGAAGATATTCGGATGAATGAATCGTCTGCGCATAGATGATTGAGGTGATTGCCTTTATATCTTTCTGCTTTATGTATTGTTCATATTCGCCGTAATCGGCAAACCGTACTTGGGTGATCTTCGTTAAATAGATGAATAAACTGCTCTCCAAAACAATGACCGGATTGCCCGTTAAGGTTTTTAATAAATTTCCGCTGTCTGCAAGAAGCTTCGCTTTCATAATTTCGCCTTTGAAACGGATACAGCATTCATAAATCAACCGGTCAAATTTAAGTTGTTTATTCAAAATTCCATATATGAAATAAACCGATACGCAGCCAAGGATCATTCCCGAGAAAATGGTGGCATAGTTTGAGGTGAACAGATAGCCCCCTGTGAGAATGAGCGACCCCGAAAATAAGAAGGATAAACACAAGGTGCATCCGGCGGAAACAAATGAGACAAATACAAGCAATGCCGTATTGAGTAAAATATCTTTGATTTTATTATTTTTGGTGATCACAAAGGCCATAGCGAATGAAACCAATATTTTCACAGGAAAATGCACTGTTATACTGCTCCATAAAATTGCTGCAAATGCATATGCTACGCCGATAATACCCGCAGCGGAGCAGCGAAGCGGGGAGAATTTCTTGTTGCGAGCCAATACTGCCGTAGCGGCTATTAAAAAATCACCGATAAAATTTACAAGGATCACTTCCTCGCCATAAACATAATTCATAGGCCATCCTTTGCGGTTCGATTATGTTTCTTGTGCTATAATAAACAATCCTTAAAAAAGATTTTGTCACAAAATATAAAAATCAAAAAAAACATCCGACTATGCTCGGATATAATAACATCGGTCGAGTAATGATTATATAAAGTTCATCAATAAGAATAAGTTGTCGGATTGAATTGGCAGTGGTATACTGTTTTTATATTTATTCTATCTGATACGGAGGTATTTTATGTTTGATCCCAACAGCGGATTTTTATATCTGATCGTAGCATTGGTGATCGCGTTTGTTATTGCGGAATCGATCTATTTTCTTCGGAAAGCATATAAACAGGCCGTCAAACTGGGCATTTCAAAAGAAACGCTCAAGAAAACCGTGATATCCAGCGCGATATTCACGGTAGCGCCGGCTGTCGCAATTTTGCTTGGTGTTATTGCGCTTTCCAAAGCACTCGGCTTCCCTCTCCCCTGGCTTAGGCTTTCGGTCATCGGAGCGCTTACGTATGAAACTACGGCGGCTGCGGTCGCTTCCTCGGCACAAGGATATTCTTTGTCTAATCTGATTACAAACCCTCAAGTGTATACGGCCATCGCCTGGGTAATGACCATAGGGATCATGCTCAGTCCCGTCGTTATGACGATATTCGGAAAAAAGATCGAAAACGGCGTTATGAATATTCGCAGCAAGGACAGCAAGTGGGGCGAAATTTTCATGAGCGCTCTTTTTCTCGGCATGATCTCCGCTTTCCTTGGCGTTGTGTTCGCTACCGTCCATAAAGGGCTCGCAGGCTGGATTCCGGTTTTTGTTATGATTTCCTCCGCGCTGATCATGACTGTGTGCGGTTTTTTTGTAAAACAGCTCAAATGGAAATGGATGGAGGATTACGCCCTGCCGATCAGTATGCTGGGTGCAATGGCATTGTCGATCCCCATTACAGATATCGTTAATAAATTGGTTTAAGGAGATGTTGTATGAACAACGAAAAAATATACAGGGATCAATTACATACAGCCGGCAGAATCTGGACCGTTGCCGGGATGATTATGCTGACGCTTGTCCCCGTGGCTATCTGCGTTTATTTTGATGCATGGCCGCAGTTATCTTCGGTAGCAAAAGGCTTATTAGGCGTGATCCCCATCTTTTGGACAGTCGGTGTCATTGAAGTGCTTACCTTTGTTCCGATGCTGGGCACGGGAGGTGCCTATCTTGGATTTATGACCGGAAACCTGTCCAATTTAAAAGTTCCCTGCGCGCTAAACGCCATGCGGAATGCGAAAGTCGAATCCGGCACGGAGGAAGGCGAAGTAATTTCGACCATCGCCATAGCGGTTTCTTCCATTGTCACAACCATAATTATTGCGCTCGGCGTATTGATGCTTGCGCAGGTTCGTCCTTTTTTGGAATCGGCGCTTATGCAGCCGGCGTTCGATAATATACTGCCCGCGCTTTTCGGCGGACTGGGCGTGGTTTATATTTCGCGCAATTTTAAAATCGCCGTCGTTCCCATGCTGTTTATGATAGCCTTGTTTATATTAGTGCCGTCTATGGCAAGCTCCGTCGGTATATTGGTTCCGGTAGGGGCATTGATAGCCATCGGTGTGGCAAGAATACTCTATAAAAAAAATCTATTGTAAAAAACGAGCCATACTTATAAATTTGATTTTAAAAATACACAACAAAAAAGAGACGGAGCGGCCATGCGGCGCTTTGTCTCTGTTTTTT
>DAITPG010000307.1:0-2886 GCA_036833715.1 Eubacteriaceae bacterium
TAATGGAGCAAGGCTACAGTATTGTCGCGCAAAATTATAAACGCGGCGGGGGAGAGATCGACATCGTTTTTACCGACGGGGACACCTATGTGTTTTGCGAGGTAAAAGCAAGAAGCAACACTTCCCACGGGCTGCCGGAGGAATTCGTCGATAAGGCCAAGCAAAACCGCATCCTGCAAACGGCGCAGATCTATATGGCCGAAAAGGTGATCTTTGAAACCGGCCGTTTCGATGTTATTGCCATTGATTTTGAAGCCGGAGGAAAATACACGATAAGACATATCAAAGACGCATTCGCTATGTAAAGAATGCGTTTTTCTTTTTGAATTTTTCGTTTCACGCTGTTTTTTGATTCAGTTTTGTGATAAAATAATATACTTGTAAGACATAATTTCGGAGGAAAAATGATAACCATTACCAATCTTAGCTTGAGTTTCGGAGCCGATGTACTTTTTAAAGATGTGAATTTAAAATTCAGCAGCGGCAACTGCTACGGCGTCATCGGCGCAAACGGAGCGGGCAAATCCACGTTTTTAAAAATTTTATCGGGAGATATCGAACCGTCCACAGGGGATATCTCGATTTCGGAAAAAGAACGCATGTCGGTCTTAAAGCAGGATCACTACGCATTTGATGAATTCAATGTCATGGATACCGTGATCATGGGCAACCAGCGCCTCTATCAGATATCCAAGCAAAAGGACGAAATTTACGCCAAGGAAGATTTCACGGATGCGGACGGCATTTTAGTATCGGAACTGGAAGGCGAATTTGCCGAAATGAATGGCTGGGAAGCCGAATCCGACGCCTCCAGACTGCTTCAGGGTCTCGGGGTGGATGAAGATAAGCATTATGTGCAAATGAGCTCGCTGGTCGAAAACGAAAAGGTCAAGGTGCTGCTGGCTCAGGCGCTGTTCGGCAATCCTGACATCGTGCTGCTGGACGAACCGACCAACGGCCTGGATATCGCATCGGTCAACTGGCTGGAGGATTTTCTGCTTGATTTCCCCGGCACGCTCATCGTTGTATCGCATGACCGCCATTTTCTTAACACAATCTGCACGCACATCGTCGATATCGACTATTCAAAGATCAAAATGTATGTCGGCAACTACGAATTCTGGTATGAATCCAGCCAGATGATCCAGCGTCTCATTAAAAATCAAAACAAGAAAAATGAAGAAAAGGCCAAGGAGCTGCAAAGCTTTATCGCCCGTTTCTCCGCCAATAAATCAAAATCCAAGCAGGCGACGTCCAGAAAAAAGCTGCTTGAAAAGCTCACCATCGAAGAGCTTCCCGCTTCTTCGCGCAAATATCCGTTCGTCGGTTTTGAAATGGACAGGGAAGCCGGCAAGGAAATTTTATTCGTCGAAAATATATGCAAAACCATCGACGGCGTAAAAATCTTAAACAATATTTCCTTTCGCGTGAACAAGGAAGACAAGATCGCCTTTGTCGGTGAAAACAACCTTGCCAATACGATCTTATTTAAAATACTCATGGGAGAAATGGAACCCGACGAAGGCACCTTCAAATGGGGCGTCAGCACTTCGCAGAGCTATTTCCCCGCAGACAATTCCGCTTTTTTTGAAAATGCAAATCTCAATATCCTCCGCTGGCTCGAGCAGTATTCCAAAGACACCACCGAAACCTATCTGCGCGGCTTTTTGGGAAGAATGCTGTTTTCGCAGGATGAAGTATTCAAACCGGTAAACGTGCTCTCCGGCGGAGAAAAAGTGCGCTGCATGCTCTCTCGTATGATGATGTTCGGCGCCAACGTGCTGGTGCTCGATCAGCCGACCAACCATCTGGATCTCGAATCCATCGAAGCCGTCAACAACGGCCTGATCGCCTTTAAAGGAAACGTGATCTTTTCCTCGCATGACCACGAATTCATTCAAACGATCGCCAACCGCATCATGGAAATCACGCCGGACGGCCTTATCGACAAGATGATGACGTATGACGAATATATCGGCGTAAAATAAACGGCACTGAAAAGACCGAACCGCATGGCTGCGTTCGGGCTTTTCTTCATGCGGTCCCATGCAGTTTGCGGTTAAATACAGTCACAACAAAAATCGTCTCTCCTGAATTCATTTCTTACCTAACGCTCTAAGACTTTCCAATCCAACTTATTCTACTGTTAAAAAAGAGGCCATTACAACCATGCAGCAAGAGAAAACAGCAAACGAGTACATGATCATTGACGCCCATGCTCACATTTTTCCGCCCAAGATCGCACAAAAAGCGACGGAAGCCATCAGCGGTTTTTACGGGATACCGATGCAGCATATCGGCTTTTCGGAGGAGCTGACGAAAAGCGGCAGCCAAATCGGTGTTTCCCGGTATCTGGTATGCTCCTCGGCCACCACGCCGCTTCAGGTGCAGACCATTAATGATTACATAGCCGATGAATGCGCACGGCACCCCGAATTTGTGGGACTGGGCACCCTTCATCCCGATATGGAAGATTATTCCCGGGAAATAGACAGGATCCTTCAGCTCAAACTGCACGGAATCAAGCTTCATCCCGATTTTCAAACGTTCAACATCGATGATCCCTCCGCCGTTTGCATTTACAAAAAACTTGCGGCGCTGAAGCTTCCGGTTTTGTTTCATACGGGCGATGCCCGATACGATTATTCCGCGCCCAAACGCCTGGGCCATGTTCTCGAACAGGTGCCCGATTTAGTCTGCATCGCGGCGCATTTCGGAGGATATCAGCGTTGGGAGGAGGCGCACGACTATCTTAAATGCGACAACATTTTTTTTGATACCTCCAGCAGCCTTTTTAAACTGAGCAAAAACGATGCCGTTTCGCTGATCCGTTATTTCGGCGAGGATAAATTTCTGTTCGGTTCCGACTTCCCGATGTGGGACCAT
>DAITPG010000308.1:0-2875 GCA_036833715.1 Eubacteriaceae bacterium
AGACATTTGAGCGCGGGGCTATGATTTTGGTTGAAATCGAAATTGATAAAGAAAGTGTCTGGTGCGACAACTTTGTGATAGATCTAAACATACCTGATGACTGCGTTTTGACTTCGATTCTGCGTGATGAAAAAGCGATCTACCCCAGAGGCAACACAAGGATCATTGAAAATGACAATATCCTTGTATTAACAAACAGCGCAGGACTTATTGAACTGAAAAAACGATTCAGACATAAAGGAATAGACAAATGAAAAAGATAAAACAAGAGTTCGGCGGATTATTTTTTGAATTGCTTGCAGTATTTGCATATATGCTTTCGATATTCGGCATTACATTTTTGATGATGAGGTAATTAAGGTGAGCAGTTCCAAATCGTCATTTACAAGTCTAAAGATAATATTTTATTATACCGGACGCATCATAACCGGTGTCGCTGCATTGATGCTGGTACCGATCGCGGTCTCTTTGCTCGCCGGTGAATGGAATCCGCTTTGTGATTTTTTAATCACGATATCCATAACCTTTACCGTCGGCATGCTATGCATGATCTATGGAAAAGAAACCAAGCAGCATAAAGGGTCCGTCCAGTGGAAACACGGGTTTGTTATTGCGGGGTTTTCCTGGATTCTTTTAATGTTTTTATGCGCAATCCCTTACCGGTTAAGCGGACATAATCCTTCGATTTTGGATTCGTGCTTTGATGTAATGAGCGGTTTTACGACAACCGGCCTTGTGCTGACGCAAGACATCGATCATATCTCGATGGGACTGAATATCTGGAGGCATATCTTGACTTTTGTCGGCGGGCAGGGAATGGTCGTGCTTGCCATATCCTTTTTGGTAAAGGAAATCAGCGGAGCCTATAAGCTTTATGTCGGTGAAGCCAAGGATATCGGGCTAGTCCCCAATGTAAAAGGCACTGCGAGGATTATATGGAAAATCAGCATGATCTATTTGATCGTCGGTACTGCTGCCTTGTGGATCGACGGTATGATGATCGGTTTAAAACCTTTGCAGGCTTTGTTCCATGGGGTATGCATGTTTGCTTCCTCCTGGAGCACTGGCGGATTCGCTCCGAATTCTCAAAACATTATGTATTATCACAGTTTTTCTTATGAGATTATCACCTTGATCATCTTCATTCTCGGTTCCTTCAATTTCGGGCTTCATTATGCCATATGGCAGGGTAAAAGAAATGAAATTTCTAAGAATATAGAAACTCAAAGCTTCATGATCACTGCATCCCTATGCACGGTTTTTTTGATCACAGGAGTATCCAAAATATATCCTGATGCTGTTTCGGTATTCAGGAGAGTAGTATATAATCTTCTTTCTGCACATACCACAACGGGGCTGGGCAATATCTACGCCCGTCAGTTTATTCTGGAATGGGGAGATCTAGGAATATTTATTATGATCGCGGCAATGCTCATCGGAGGGTCGGCCTGCTCTACGGCAGGCGGATTCAAAGGACTAAGGGTGGGTATCGTATTTAAAAGCATAGTTGCGGATGTGAAAAAACTATTGTCACCGGAAAGAAATATCAAAATTTTTAAATATCATCATATTAAAGATTTGATATTGGAA
Organism: Eubacteriaceae bacterium; assembly: GCA_036833715.1. GTDB lineage: Bacteria > Bacillota > Clostridia > Eubacteriales > Anaerofustaceae > JBGMEA01. The sequence continues at coordinate 1,591 of DAITPG010000308.1, forward strand.
GATGGAGTTGTGCGAGCCTCCGCCTTGATTATAATCTGCTATATGATCACTTTCGGCATGGGAACCGTTTTAGGTATAAGCTTCGGCTATCCTTTTGCGGATTCGGCATTTGAAGCAGCTTCCGTTACGGGCAATGTAGGATTATCCGTTGGAATTACTGCGCCTGCAATGCCTGATGCGATGAAAATCTACTATATCCTTGCCATGTACCTTGGACGGTTGGAATTTCTATCCGTATTTGCATTGATCGGATACGCTATCGGAGGAATAAAAAAATTATGTTTAAAACTAAAAAAATCCTGATTCTTTGTTTAGTGGTGTCAGTCGGATTATTTATTGCGGCCGCATCCGCCCCGATCATAAAGATCAATGATCTCATTGAAAATTCCAAGGAGTATGACAATCGTGAAGTTACGATTCAGGGAGAGGTGTTGGGAGAGGCTTTGGAACGGGGGAATTATGTGTGGATCAATATTACGGATAATACCAATTACATCGGCATCTGGCTGGATGCAAGCGATGCTGAAAAAATAACTTTTTATGGAGACTATAAGCATAAAGGTGATATGATCAAAGTTACGGGGATTTTCCACAGAGCCTGCACAGAGCACGGAGGAGATATTGATATCCACAATTTAGATATGCAGGTGATTCAAAAAGGAAGCCTTCTTCAAGAGAAGATTTCCGCAAGTAAAATCATTGCAGTCATTGCATCGGGATTGATTATGTTTTTGGTTATTGGAATATATAAGATACTTAAATGAAAATCAGCTGCGCATTCATAGAACTATTTTTAAACATCAGCCGCCCGTATAACAAACGGGCGGTTACACTTATTCTATAGGGGGTCTGGTATCAGCGGCGCATCGAAGCGCCACTTGCCAGGATATATTTTTATTGTCTTATTAAGCCTGACGTATTCCATCTTTGAAGGTGCGTTTATTCCCCATAATGGCTCCAAAATTATTGTATTTATTTTATAGAGCGCTGTTATCCGATATTTTGGGATAAATACGATTGTACAAACTCCACCGATTTTTAATATTATTATTTTCCAATTGGATATACTTCTTTTTATTTAAACAGTAAGCAAATAATCTTAATAAGATCATTGGTTAACATTTACATTAATATGGTATTCAGTTATATTTTTTATACATTTGATATTAATTTTAAAAAAGAAGTTAAATTAGAAATTGAAAAAGTTTCATTTTATAATGAAAATATGGTAAAATATTTATATCTGTAATCTCATTATTTGTCAATCACCATTATCTAAATATAT
>DAITPG010000309.1:0-2873 GCA_036833715.1 Eubacteriaceae bacterium
AACAATTTTTTAATATAATACAAATAATGATCGACTGAAGCCGAATTTATGATACAATACTAAACGGAGAAAGCGGCCCTAAGGGCATCAGGAGGTAAACATGAGCAGTCTGGTCATCATCGGAGCACAATGGGGAGACGAAGGAAAAGGAAAAATCACGGATTACCTGACCAATAAAGCGGATGTCGTCGTCCGATATCAGGGCGGAAACAACGCGGGGCATACGGTCATTGCCAATGATGTCACTTACAAACTGCATTTGATCCCGTCCGGCATCGTCCAAAATAAGCCTTCCATTGTCGGAACGGGCGTTGCGCTCGACCCCGTATGGCTTGCCGAAGAAATGCGCATTTTAAAAACGCAGGGACTTTGTTTTGATAACTTGATGATTGATAAACGCACGCATCTGATCATGCCTTATCACCGCCTGCTCGATGAGCTTAATGAAAAATCGCTCGGCGAAAAAGAGATCGGCACCACCAAACGCGGCGTGGGCCCCTGCTACACCGACAAAACAAAACGAATCGGCATCCGCGTATGCGATTTGATGAATAAAGACATATTCGCTGAAAAGCTGAAAGAAAATATAACCAAGGTCAATGTGGAGATCAAAGAGATTTACGGCGCGCAGCCGCTCGATTATCAAACCATCTATGACGAATATATTGCCTTGGCCGAAGTGATGCGCCCTTATGTGCAGGACACGACGGTGATGATTTACGACTATATCAAAACAGGCAAAAAGGTATTGTTTGAAGGCGCGCAGGGTACGCTCTTGGATATCGATTTCGGAACGTATCCGTATGTGACATCTTCGCATCCCACTTCCGCAGGCGTATGCATCGGCGCGGGCGTTGGGCCGACCGCCATCGATGATGTTTTGGGCATCGCGAAAGCCTATACTACCCGTGTGGGCCGAGGCCCCTTCCCGACCGAATTGAATGATGAAACCGGTGAATATCTGCGCCAAAAAGGTTTTGAATTCGGCACGACCACCGGAAGGCCCCGCCGCTGCGGCTGGCTGGACATGGTGATATTACGCTATGCGGTACGGGTCAACGGCCTGACCGGCATCGCGCTGACGAAGCTGGATACACTGACGGGTCTAAAAACAATAAAGATATGCACCGGATACCGATGCGAAGGAGAACTGATCAACGATTTTCCGCCCGAACTTGATATTCTGGAAAAATGCGAACCCGTGTATGAGGAATTCGAAGGCTGGGAAGAGGACATCACCCATGCCGCCTCCGTCAATGAATTATGCGAAAACGCAAAAAAATACATCAAGCGAATCGAAGAACTTTGCGCGGTGCCCATCGATCTTATTTCGGTAGGGCCGGATCGAGAACAGACGATCGTAACGGGAAATTTCTTTCATGAATGAACCCGGAACCCTCTATATCGTTTCTACGCCGATCGGCAATCTTCAGGATATTACGCTGCGCGCGCTGCAGACGCTCCGTGACGTCGATTTTATCCTGTGCGAGGATACAAGGCATTCCATCAAGCTGCTGAATCATTTTGAAATCAAAAAACCGCTGCTCAGCTATCACAAATTCAATGAGGCGTCAACGGTCGAACGGATCATAGAACGTCTGCGCAGCGGAGAATGCGCCGCGCTGATATCAGATGCGGGCACCCCTTTGATTTCGGATCCCGGTTATATCCTAACCGAAAAACTGATCGAAAACGGTCTGGAGTTTGTGGTGATACCCGGAGCCAATGCCTTGCTGCCTGCTTTGATCTTATCTGGTTTTAATACCGAGCATTTCATATTTATAGGTTTTCTGCCCAAGAAAAAAAGCAAACGCGAGGAAACGCTTCGCTCGATTGCCGAAAACCCCTACCCTTCCGTTATCTATGTATCGCCGCACGAATTGAAGGATTTATTGGAGAGCGTCGGTAATATTCTGCCGCAGCGGAAAATTTCCCTGTCAAAGGAATTGACCAAGCTGCATGAAACCACTTTCCGCGGCTTTGCACACGAAATAGCGAACCGGATGGATGAGCAGATCAAGGGCGAGTTTGTGCTGGTGATCGACGCAAAAAAACAGGAAGATCAAGAAATGCCTGATGTCGGTTCCATAAAGGACGAAACGCTGAATGAAAAATATAATGAAGTTCTAAAGTTTGTACCCGATAAAAAAGAAGCCCTGAAAAAATTGGCCAAACAAATGGGGACAAGCAAAAGGGTATTGTATGAACGGCTGTTTATCAACGGCGAAAAAGAAAAATAAATCCGGCGCAGATCAATTTTGATCCATGCCGGATTTTATTTTACCTATAAATCCAAAATTATTCGCAAAATACTTCGGTTTCAAATTTAGGCGCATTGGCAAGCGAATCATGTACGGGACAATGGGCTTCGATAAATTCCACAAATTTCTCGATCTCTTCTTTGGTGTTATCCGCTTTGATGTGAAACTTGGTTACGATTTTAGAAAAGCCGATTTTAGCTTCCTTGTTTTTGCCCAAAAATCCATCGGGATCAAGTGTTCCCGTAAGCTCTACGGAAACATCCTGCAGTTTGATTTTGTTGACTTGCGCAAAGGCTCTCGCCACGATGCATTTACATGCGCCCAGCGAAGACAGCAGCGCTTCGACCGGGTTCATCCCCGTATCCGTCCCGCCCAGAGAAGCGGGTTCATCGAGTTGAAACTCAAATCCTCGGGATTCGCATTTGACTTTAAGGCCTTCAATTGAAGAAGCTTTTGCTTCGAATGTTGTATCTGACATAAATATCTCCTTTTCATTTTTTTTATTATTGCCAAAATCATTGGAATACCCTATCATTATTGCAAAAAAAGGGCTCAATGTCAATAGTTGGGGTGAACAAATAACAGCAAAAACTAAGATTTCTTCATCCGGCC
>DAITPG010000310.1:0-2854 GCA_036833715.1 Eubacteriaceae bacterium
GAATACTTGTCCATATAGATCGTTTTCTTGTCTCTGCGTGTCATGGCCAGCGCCTGACAAAACGCCAGATGTTCCTTTTTGTCCCGGCGCAGGTCGATCGCGTTCTCGGGTATTTCGTCCGTGCTGCGGATCATTTTGATCGCAATGGGTTCGTAGCGCAGGATCAGCATTTCCTTCAGATCTTTACTGTATTCGTTATAAGTCTGCACGCTTTGCATAAAGTCACTCCTTGCTTTATTTTCTATATCCTGAACTAATTATAATATCATAAAAAAATAATTCAATAAAAATCGACTTTTATAGGCAGGTTTGTTTGTTTTGCTGTGTATTATAAATTTATATTTCCGTATAAAAAATACAGAAAAAATCAATTCCAAAATTTTGAACGCAATCCTTTGTGTTTATAAGAAAATAGGAAAATATGAGAAAGAAAAAAAGACTTTCAAAAAAACTGGTTTTTATGCAATAGATATAATATAATATAAATCAATCGATATTCAGATAATCGCATTTAAGTAAAAACCCTTCCAAAGAAAGGAGAAATCAATGAACAAGTATCCTCATCTATTCAGCCCTCTCATAATTAAAAACGTACGCTTCAAAAACAGGATCATCGCAGGCCCCTGCTCCATGACGCCGACCAGCCCCGAGCACAGAGGTCCCGATGAAAAAAGGATCATGTACATTGAAGATAAGGCACGCGGCGGATGCGGCGGAGTTACCACAAGCGAAACCACCATCGAAAGCCGTTTTGCCAGCCGTAAAACCTCCGGGGATGTCGCAACCTTCAAGTATCGCAGCCAGTTTACCAAGCTTGCGGCGGCAATCGCGCGGCATGACTGCGTTCCGTCCATCCAGCTTTATCACGCAGGGGACACCACATGGCCCCGTTTCCTAAACGGACTCAACCCGCACGGCCCCAATGCCTATGTGCGCGACGACGGCGTGCAGGTGGAAGCCTTCGATGAAGAAACCATGGCTGAAGTATGCAATGATTTTGCCAAAGCCGTTGTTTTGATGCGGGACTGCGGTTTTAAAATGGTGCAGATCCATGGCGGCCACGGCTGGCTGTTTTCACAGTTTTTATCGCCCGCAACCAACTGGCGCACCGACGAATACGGCGGCTCCATCGAAAACCGCGCCCGTCTGCCGCTGCGTATCCTCAAAGCGATCCGGGATGCCGTCGGGGACGATATGATCATCGAATTCCGCATGAGCGGGGACGAGCATATGGAAAACGGAATCACGATCGAGGATGTCTGCAAATTTGCCGTAATGGCGCAGGAATACATAGATATCATCCATATGTCCGCGGGTTCATATTACACCACCAATCAGTTTACGTTCCCGGGCATCATGGTGCCGGGCAGTCCCGAAGGCTGCAACCTGTACCTCGCGAAGGAAGTTAAAAAACACGTGAAGATCCCCGTCGCCACCGTCGGCGGTTTCGGCGCAGACCCCGCCGAAATGGACCGCATCATCCGCGACGGCGAAGCGGATATCATTTATATGGCCCGCCAGATCCTTGCTGATCCGCAGACCCCCAACAAATGGCGGGAAGGCAGGGAAGAGGACGTTACGCCCTGTGTGCGCTGCATGAACTGTCTGGGCAATTTCGACCACGGCGAATTCGGCTGCGACGTCAATCCCAATGTCGGGCACGAACTGCTCGATATCATCCAAAGACAGCCGCCCAGCCGTGTGCGCAAGGTCGTTGTCGTGGGCGGAGGCCCCGCAGGCATGAAGGCTGCGATAACGGCGGCGGAACGCGGACACGAAGTCACCTTATTCGAAAAAAACAATGTTCTCGGCGGCACGCTCAACTATCTGGGACACGACAGCCATAAATATCAGCTTAAAAGTTATAAGGAGCACTTGATCAAGCTGGTCAACCGTTCCAAGATCGATGTGCGCCTGGGCGTTGAAGTCACGCCTCAAATGATCGATGAAATGGCTCCCTACGCGCTCATTCTGGCCGCGGGCACCGATATCATCACGCCTAAAATCCCGGGCCTTATTGAAAACGGCGCGCTCAGCGCAAAGGATATCGAGGAGCATCCCGAAAAAGTCGGCGACAAGATCGTCGTCATCGGCGGCGGACTCACGGGCTGCGAAACCGGCCTGCATTATGCGGAGATCGGCAAAAACGTAGTTGTTCTTGAAATGACCAAGGATGTTGCCGTGCAGGCGAATCACATCACCAAGCCCATGATCATGGAAACGTTTGAACGCCTTGCCGACAAGATCAGCTATAAAACCGAAACCGTATGCTGCGAAGTCACCGACAAGGGCGTATACGTGGAAGTCAAAAACGGCAAGGAATTTATAGAAGCCGATACCGTGATCTACAGCGTGGGCTTAAAGGCGCGCGCCGACCTTGTGAAAGCGTTTGAACAATGCGACGTACCGTTCTTCAGGCCCATCGGAGACTGCTCGGGTGTAGCAGCCGTGCGGAAAGCGGTATTCACCGGCTATCACGCGGCGATGGATATCATCAATTGATTTTTCCTTACGATTCAAATTCATAGAGGAAGGTGAAACATGATCATTACCAAAACCCCCGTAGAACGGGCGGCAGAAAGAGACCGAAGAGTCGCGCTGCTCAACTCCTTGATGGAAGAAACCAACGTGGACGCCATGATCTGCCATGCGGCCAATGCCATCGCTTATGAGGCGGATGTTAAATTTATGACCGATTTGTACCCCAACATCAACCGCATGTTCAGCTATATGAAAAAAGGGGATGTGCCGTACGCGCTCATCGGCAGGGTCGATACGCATTTCCATGCTTTGTACAAAACCAATCTGCCCAAGGAGCAGGTTCTTCTCAGAGAAAATCAGATGGGCGCCATTG
>DAITPG010000311.1:0-2847 GCA_036833715.1 Eubacteriaceae bacterium
CTACGCGAGCGGACAGCTGTCCAAGCCATCCATGACGATAAAAGAAGTAAACTCCACCGAAACCGACCGTGCGGAAGTGCTTAAAAAATTGAACGCAACGGATGAGATTTTTAACAGGCTTCCTGGCTACGACTGCGGCTCCTGTGGAGCGCCGGGCTGCCGAGCGCTTGCCGAAGACATTGTTGCGGGCGAAGCCGGTGAAATGGACTGCATTTTTATGCTTAAAGACGCGATTGCAAAATTGTCCAAAGACATGCTGGATGTATCCCAAAAAGCAACGCCCATGATGAGACGCGAACCAACGGATAAATCCGATTTAATATGATATAAGGGAAGACGATCATGAAAATCAGCGAACTGGCACAATCCAATGAATTTATTCCCATCAACAAAACAAAAACAGACAAGGATATTACCGGAGGCTACACTTCCGATATGATCAGTTGGGTTATGGGTCATGCTCAAACCGGCCAATGCTGGATCACCATCATGAGCCATATCAATATTGTGGCGGTCGCATCTTTATTGGATTTGAGCTGTATCATCATCGCTGAAGGCGAAATGCCGGACGCGAATACGGTTAAAAAGGCCGAAGAAAACGATATCGCTCTTATTTCGACCAAACTTACGACCTTTGACGCATCCAAACGGCTCATCGAGCTCGGCGCTTTGTAATGAATCGGTATTACGGCGATTATCACATCCATTCCGCTTTGTCTCCTTGCGCGGATGAGGATATGTCTCCGTCCAATATCGCCCGCATGGCCGCCATCAAGGGGCTGGATATTATTGCCGTGGCTGACCATAACAGCGCCGCCAACCTTTCAGCCATAAAACAAAATACGGATGAATGCGATATTTTGCTGATTCCCGCCATCGAAGCCAATACCAAGGAAGAAGTTCATGTGTTATGCTATTTTCCTGATTTAAACAGTTGTTTGAACTATTCCGATTATTTATATTCCCTATTACCCGATATACCCTGCGATCCGAATTTTTTCGGGGAGCAGCTGATATATGACGCGGACGACGCTGTCGTCGGTCGGCTTGAAAAACTCTTGATCGGAAGCCTTCCGATCACGGTGGAGGAGCTTTTTGATGACATCTCCTGCTTAAACGGTGTGCCGGTTTTTGCGCATATCGACCGTAAGGTCAACAGTGTGATCTCTTCGCTTGGTTTTTTTCCGCCCCATCTGGACATTCAAACCGTAGAAATTTCTTTATTGTCCTCCCCGGACATTCTTCAAAAGCTTTCAAAAAATCCTCTTCGCTGCCTCATCTCCTCGGACGCACATTCATTAAGTGATATCAATGAACGTGTTTTTGCTCTCACTATGGAAGAAAGATCCATATCCTGTTTTTTAAACTGCCTCAAACAGAAATAAGCGGCCGCTTTTTACGCGCGCCAATGGGTTCTGTTTTATTACATCAATTTAATTTTACCAGGAGGTTATAATGATCAAAGAGGACGTTATAACAAATTTTGATGCGGTCAAACAAATCATTGCTGAGTATAAAGATCAGCCGGGTTGTTTGATGCCCATCCTTCAAAAAACGCAGGAAGCATACGGATTTCTGCCATTTGAAATTCAAAATGTTATCGCCGAAGGACTTGACATCAGCCTGTCCGAAGTGTATGATGTCGCAACTTTTTATTCCCAGTTTACGCTTACAAAAAAAGGGAAGTATTCGGTTAAAGTCTGCATGGGCACAGCCTGTTATGTGAAAAACTCGCAGGGTATTCTCGATAAGCTCAGCGAAATTTTAAATGTTCCCATCGGCGGCACAACGCCCGATTACCGTTTTACGCTGGAAGCCACACGCTGCCTCGGCTGCTGCGGACTTGCGCCTGTCATCATGATCAACGATGATGTTTACGGCGGACTCATTCCCGATGACCTTGCTGCAATCATTGACAAATACAGAGAATAATGAAAGAACTTTCTTTATATGTTCTTGATATCTTCAATAACTCCCTCACCGCACAATCTTCATTGATCCGAATTGTACTCTGCACTCAAAACGATCGCTTAAAACTCAAAATCACCGATAACGGAAAGGGTATGGACAAGAGCTTTCTTGATCATGTCACCGATCCCTTCGCAACCACGCGCACAACCCGCAAAGTCGGCATGGGCCTTGCGCTGCTTTCGCAGCTGGCGCAGATTTGCGAGGGTTCCTTTAAGATTTATTCAAAAAAGGGTTTCGGCACTTGCGTATCCTTGTCCTATCCGCTTTCCCATATGGACGCGCCGCCGATCGAAGATATGTCCGGCAGTCTTTGCGCGATGATCGCTTCATTGCCTTACGGATGCGACCTGATTTATATTCAACGAAGCGGCAATCATGAATTTAGTATGGACACAAGAGAATTCAGAGAAAATTTAGGCGATGGCATTTCTTTTAACGAGCCTGCTGTGTATCAATGGATCAAAGAATATTTGAACGATGAATTTGAAAAATTACAGGAGAGATAAAATGAAAAAAAGCATTCAGGAGCTTCAGGAGATCCGTAAAAAGACCCTTGAAAAAATCGAAATGAGAACGGGAACGGAAGGCTACCGCATCGTTGTCGGCATGGGTACATGCGGCATTGCCGCGGGCGCGCGTCCGGTACTTTCTAAATTCATGGATGAGATCGATAAAAGAGACATCGTTAATGTCACCATTTCCCAAACCGGCTGCAACGGCCTTTGTGCGATGGAACCCATTGTTGAGATTAAAAATGTGAGTAAGTCCTACCAAAGGGGAAGTCAAGCTGTCCCTGTTTTGGTGGACATTAACCTAAATATCGAAGAGGGAGAGTTTCTGGCGTTGATGGGCCCCTCCGGCTCAGGAAAGAGCACC
>DAITPG010000312.1:0-2819 GCA_036833715.1 Eubacteriaceae bacterium
TAAAAAGTTTTCCTAAGAAAAGCTTTTTTCGGGGATTATAGAATTTGGAGGGATAATGCATTTAAAAATTATGGACATCGATTTAAGCGGCTGCGATATCATTATCATAGAAGATGAAATCTCCTTTAACGGGATCGGTTACGGCTGCATCGTTAAATGTCCGGCATCGCAAGTAAGCAAACTTGCGGAATACACGGTCAGTCTATTACTCGCGAAAGGCGCAACTTCTATTATGCTGGGATTTAAAAACACTCTGCATAAACCGGTGAAATTTAAAAATCATATCGGTAATTTAAAAGTAACACCGGTTCATCATATGATCCTGATGAAAAAAAAACTTACAGCCAAGATTAGTTATGGCTTTGACAAAAAAATATATTTGAAAAAAGTCACGGCATCAACTGCTCAGCAATATTGCGACCTATATAATAAAATCTTCAAAGAAGTTCCCAACGCAGCCACTTATCTTTTAAAAGACGTAGAGGAACTCCTGAATAAAAAAAATTATGATGTTTGCTTTGCCTGTCATGATCAAAAGGTGGTCGGTTTCTGCGAATATCATATTACAGCGGACAAGGCTGTCATAGAAGCAATCGGTATCGAAGAACCTTACAGAAAACTTGGTTATGCAACGCTTCTTTTAAATAATCTCTATTATATTTTTCATGCGGAAAATATAAACTCCGTAACACTGACAACTTCCAGCATCAACAAAAAAGCCGTCAAACTTTATAAAAAAGAAAAATTCGGCTTTAGCGAAATATTATCTTATTGGTATGAGGTGCTTTTATAACTTCAAATTGAGTTTATCAAAGGCAGGCATTACGATTTTAAGTAATGTAGCCGTTAAAATGCCGGCAAACAATCCCGAAATGAGCAAGATCGGAAAATAATACAAAATCAGCGAAGTATTTAAAATAACGGAAGCGACGGCAATTTGAGCTAAATTATGCGATATTCCGCCTGCAATACTTAAAATCAAATAGGAGCACTTATTTTTAAATAAGATCATCAAAACCATCATAACCAAAACAGCCAACACTCCACCGCTGAAACTCAATAAGCCTGCAGTAAATCCTCTGGTTAACATGACGAAACAGGATTTTAACATCGCAATTCCGAAAGCCGAGCCTCTTCCGACAAAAAATAAGCAATACATCGTAACAATATTGGATAATCCCAATTTTACACCCGGAGGCAGAAAAGGAAGCGGAGGGATCATATTTTCAACGATGCTTAATACAATAGCTACCGCAAAAAACACACCCATAAAAGCAATTCTTTTGATTTTATCATTTTTAGTTCCTGTTTTCATGTGTCACCTATTTTACAATAAAGTCAGGATCATCGGTTTCGGTATTGCTCACGATTTTCAAAACCATTTTATTCGGCAAACAAGCCGCACTTTGATTGGAGCGGCTCAAGAATCCCGCTCTAATGCATATTTTATCCGGGCAGGATGATTCGTAGAAACGAATGGCTCCGTCTTTGATCTCAAATATTACATCAAGCCTTCCCGCCACTGAAAACGTGCCGTTTTGAGCGGTCGACAAGTCTATTTTTTTAACGAGTTGATTATCGAGATAAATTTCCGCAAACAAGTGATCGTTTGATGTGAAAAGATTAAAGCTTGCCCACGATATCAAGCTTATAAAAACAATAATCGATATAATAATTATATCGGTTTTTTTGTAAAACGGTTTTTTTATTTCGTTCAAGGCTAACCTCTGATTAAATCTGTCTGCTCCCCTACCGAGTACTTTCGTTATCTATAATAAAGATTATTTACTTAAAAGTAAATATAATCAAACAAACTTTATTCCTATACTTGACATTTTTTTTTCATTTCTGTATAATCAGATAGCATCTTCAATTAGGGGCATAGCTCAGTTGGTAGAGCAGTGGTCTCCAAAACCACGTGCCGAGGGTTCAAGTCCTTCTGCCCCTGCCATTTTTTTCTTTTTAAAATGAGCAAAAAATAACATTTAGAAAATACAAATAACACACTTTATAATACACTTTCTAAAGTTCGATTGATTTCGGACTTTTTTAATATCATTGCATATGGTTATTTTCTTAACCCCTCCACAAACCACTTGGGATATTCATACCACAAATACGTTTCTTTATTGTTGACTTTGATCGTATACCGCAGTCCGATGCCGCCGGCCTTTAAGCTGGCGGCTCTTTTTGTATCCAGAAATATTTATATGATAATGCTTCCTCATCGGAGCAGGGCGATAACAGCCAAAAGGTTAAGGATTATATCGAAGACACCAAAACAGTATAGAGGATAAATCGATATCAGAAAATGTTACAGGAAAAGGAATACGGCAAAGTATGAGACGAAAAGGCAACTGCCTGGACAATGCAAGTGATTGAAAACTTCTTTAGTTTGCTCAAGAGTGAACTGCTCTACTTGTAGAAATTCGAATCCATCGAGCATTCCAAAAGTAAACTCGTCAACTATCTCGTTTATTACAACAATTTCCGTGGCAAGGCAAAACTAGAGGGCTTGCCGCCTCATCTTAACAGACAACAAGCCCTCTCGTTGCTTAATTTGAATATTTGACTAACTTTTTGGATTCACTTCATTCTTTCGAACTGCTATTTTTTTTCTGTTTTATCCAATTCATTCAGCGCCCGCAATATACCGATCTTGATATGCTCATACGTTAAGCCGCCCTGCTGGTAGACGATATAAGGCTCTCGTATGGGAGCATCGGCACTCAGTTCGATGGATGAACCCTGTACAAAATTTCCCGCGGCCATAATGATATCATTTTCATATCCGGGCATAGCCCATGGCTCGGGCGAAA
>DAITPG010000313.1:0-2772 GCA_036833715.1 Eubacteriaceae bacterium
TATTCAACCCTTCCTTATTGATATAATATGAATGACGGCATTTGGTGTTCGCTTAAAAAAAGAGCCGCATAACGCGGCTAATCTTCAAAATTCAGCAGTGATTTTCTTACTTTCACAAGTTCGATCTGGTTTTCCAAAAGCTTGTTCTGCAATTCTGCAAGTGTCCTTTTATTCAATTCGTATTCTGTGCGCAGCGCGTTAAACTTGTCTTTATATTCGTCCAGCAGCTCGCTGAGCTCATCGTTTTCCAGCTCTATCCGTTCATAGCGGGTTTGAAGGATATGATTTTTATTCTCGTTCTCTTCTAACTCACTTAACGCTTCGGTAAGCTTGTCTTTATAACTGAGCAATACCTGATATTCGGTTTCGCGTTCTTTATAGATTTCAAGTTCATCCTTGATCCTGTACAATTCTTCGCTTAAATTCAGCGCCGCCAAAACAGCTGCGCTCATATTGGTTATAAAAGGAGCGGCTTGCTTTGTTTCTTTTATTAACTTATCAACGAAAGAAGCGATCATTTTAACACGCTGCGCATCATCGTCGGTAATAACCTGATAATCGACGCCCAGGATGCTTATGGTCATTTTATGTTTTGGTTTGTCGCTCATGATCCAACTCCTTTGTTATGTACTATTATATTGTGAAATCGAACATAATTCAACATATTTATATCCGAGCATCCACTATTTGTATATTTTTTCCTCTATTTAATAATTCAATCACCTTTTCCTTCGTTTTTTGTATAGGATTTCACTGGGGGTAGCTTTGCAGTAATTTTACATTTTCATGTCCGATCACGCTTCGAAGTTCGCTTAATACCTGTATATCATCACTCACCCATAAACTTTTATCGGCAATGAATTTTTTATTCAGATCCCTGTTGTAAAGAATCACTCGGATATTCCCCGAATTCCTGATCATTACATCTTTGAGCATACTTAACATATCGGATGAATCCTGATTTAATGTAATGATCACTGATGCGTTGTGAGGAATTTTCTCCAAAGGCAATGCGCGGGGCAGTTCTTCGATACGCCCGTTTTTATGGTCATGTTCGGCGGCTTTGGTTTTGGCGGTTTTTGTCTGCATATTTTTATCGGTATCTTTTACCGGTTTTAATGAAGAAAAAGACCTGGGATCATTTAAATCATATAGGGAAGAAGCCGCAATGGAAACGGCGCCTTCGTCTTTTTTTGATATGCGTCCTTTAATAATAACCGCGTTGTCCTTTTTGATCAAGGTAATTTTTTCCTCATAAAGTTTAGAGAAAATAACAACTTCGTAATTTCCGTATAGGTCTTCCATTTGCACAAATGCCATCGGTTTATTGGACTTGGTAATGATCGTTTTTACCGAAGTGATCAATCCGCCCGTCACTGCATTCCCTCCGTCCTCAAGTTGTTCTTCATCTTCCGAAGGGTTTAGGCTGATGGAATCGTGTGTAGTATATTTTTTTAACGTTTCTTCGTACTTTGAAAGCGGATGACCCGACACATACATTCCGATCGATTCCTTTTCGTACTGCAAAAGAAGATCGATATCAAATTCTTTTTTGTTTTTCGGCAGGATCATTTCCGCTTCGGTGGCATTATCGCCCGATAAACCCATCATATCGATCAAATTCATCTGACCTTCGACATTTTGCTTGCGCCTGCGAAGGATGCTGTCTATATAGTCCGAAAAAATCAGCATCAGCTCGCTTCGTTTATGACCCAAAGAATCGAAAGCACCGCTTTTGATAAGGCTTTCCACGCCGCGCTTATTTAGACTGTGAAAATCGATTTTTTTGACAAAATCAGAGAAATCGTTGAATTTGCCTTTGCTGTTTCTGGCTTCAAGGATTTCGTTGACCGCATTTTCACCCAAACCTTTCACCGCTCGCAGGCCGAATCGTATCTTGCCGCTGCTTACGGTAAAACGTTCAAAGCTCTCATTGACATCCGGTGACAACAGCGCGATGCCCTTGTCCCTTAAATGTTGAATGTATTTATTGATTTTATCATCGAAACCGATGACGCTCGTTAGCAGAGCGGCCATAAATTCGGTCGGATAATAGGTTTTTAGGTAAGCCGTCTGATATGTGATCACCGCATAGGCAGCCGAATGGGATTTATTAAAGGCATAACTGGCAAAATCGATCATTTGATCATAAATTTTATTGGCGATCTCTTCGCTGATGCCATTGTTTACGCAGCCGGTGATATTATTTTTTTCGTCACCGTATACGAAAATTTTTCTTTCTGCCTTCATGACCGCTTCTTTTTTCTTGGACATGGCGCGGCGGACATTGTCGCTCTGCCCCATCGAATACCCTGCCAGATCACGCACGATCTGCATAACCTGTTCCTGATAGATCATGCATCCGTAAGTCACGTTAAGGATTGGCTCCAGCGTATGATGCAAATAATGGACATTTTCGGGTTTTCTTTTGTTTTCGATATATGTATCAATAAACTGCATTGGTCCGGGGCGGTACAATGCCACGCCGGCGACAATGTCTTCAAAGGTGTCGGGTCTGAGATTTTGCATGAAAGAACTCATACCTGCGCTTTCCAACTGGAAAACACCCAAAGTATCGCCTTTTGAAATAGTGGTGTATACATTGGGATCGTCAAAACTCAAATGATTGATGTCGATATCCTTGGTTTGCGCCAGCTTGACGTTTTCAATGGTATCCTGAATCAACGTAAGGTTGCGCAGACCGAGAAAATCCATTTTCAGCAAACCGAGTTCTTCTCTGGTGGTCATTGTGAATTGTGTCGCAATATTGCC
>DAITPG010000314.1:0-2762 GCA_036833715.1 Eubacteriaceae bacterium
AACCACGCGGGGCAGGACATCGACCTGGTGATCGAGATCACCGAAAGCCTGCTGCTGGAAAACATGGATGCCGCGATGAACTGCCTGCGAGAGCTGCAGGGCATGGGCGTGGGCATCTCGCTGGACGATTTCGGCACGGGTTTTTCTTCGCTGAGCTATTTAACGAAGCTGCCCATCGACTATTTAAAGATCGACAAGTCGTTTATTGACGGCATCACCGAGCCGGATGGCAAAAATCTGACGCCGCATATTTTATCCATCGCCAAAACGCTGCATTTAAAGACCGTGGCCGAGGGCGTGGAAACGGCGGAGCAGGCGCAGCGGCTGCTGGCCGAAAAATGCGACCAGCTTCAGGGGTATTATTTCAGCAGGCCTGTGGATGTGGAGGCGTTTATGAGATATATGGAGAACGAGGCGTGTCCGTGCGGAACGGGGGTTGGGTGAGTGTGTATTTGTTTTTTGTGAAATTATCTTTGTAATTTATTTTTATCGCTAAGATTTTAAACCGCCGGCAAGGCGGTTTTTTGATAAAAAAATTCATTTCAAAATATTTTGAAATATGCTATAATTACAATAATATTTTCATTGTCTGCAAGGAGTGTCGAATGGAATTTCAAGAATTGATGGATTGCTATGAAGATAATCAAAAAGTATTCGAAAAATTGGCAGAACAATTAAATAAACGAAATGTTGTACCTTTTATCGGAGCAGGGATTTCCGCTATGGCAACGGATCAATATCCATGTTGGACAAAATTACTTGAAAAATTAGCTTCTGAGATCGGATATGATAAAGAAGTATCGGAAATGCTATCTTTGGGACAATATGAAGAAGCCGCGACTCTGCTTGAAGTTCAACTTGAGAAAAATACATTTCTAAAAAAACTTCATGATAACTATGACCCTAATCAATTGAAAGATATTGATTTTACCGATTCGCTAAAATACATACCGCATATATGGGATGGGAATGTTATTACGACAAACTTTGATCGAGTTCTGGAAACGCTCTATACAAAAGAACAGATTTATCTGGAAGCTATTATACCGAATCAATTAAGAGACGAAAATAAATCAAAACGCGCAATTCAGCAGGATTTAAACAAATTATTTAAAATTCACGGAGATATCGAAGACAGGGATCATTTGGTAATAACAAAAGAATCCTATGAGGAAACTTACGGAAAATCAGAAATCGACGATAAAGGCAACGCGGTTATTAAAATAGATTTTTCACTAACCATGCCTTCGGTACTGCAAACCGCCATATCTTCAAAAATGGTTTTGTTTTTGGGATGCAGCCTAGCGCAAGACCGAACCATGAAAATCATTGAGGCCTGCAACGGCCTTGAGCACTTTGCGCTGGTTGAACTGCCTTTTGAAACAAAAAATGAAACAGAGCCTTTTAATCCGATACTTAAGCAAGCTGACGGTAAATTAATACCGGCATTCGATAAACGGCGCAAGTACCTTTCGTCCATTCATGTTTTAAATTGTATTTGGTACCCGTACGGCAGACATGACGCGGTGGATGCTTTCCTTCTTGAGATTGGTAAATTGGCAGCTAAAAAAAAAGATTATCCTTCCATAAGTAAATTTGAGGCATTGCATGAATTGCTCGGTCGCGATGAAATAGTTAAGAATATCCTCAATATATTGTCAAAACCCAATGAATCCAGTATTGTAACCGTACTGGGCACACCCGGAATCGGAAAAACCGAAATCTGCAAAAAGGTATGCCAGATTTATATCCAAAAAAATCCTCATATGCGCATACCTTTTGTTGATGTTGCAAAAACAGGTTCGATGACCGCATTTTATCAGCAAATCGCAAACGCGCTGGGTATTTCTATTCCCAAAAAACTACCGCAAGATACCTATGGACGTTTTGTTTTAACGCAGATTTCAGCCTATAACAATTTGCCTATTTTGTATTTTGATAATTGGGAAGATATATGGTACGGCGTAAGAGAACATGAAACAGAGCGAAAAGAATTATCCGATTTTATGCTTCATTTAAAAAGTTTAGGCATAAATCTATTGATTTCCAGCCGTGAGTATCCTGCGAGCTGGCAACATATCCCTCAAATAATCGAACCTTTGAAAGTACCTTTTGATAAAGAACTATTTATGTCGATATATAATCCCGCTCAACTGCCCAAGGACTTTGATTCATTGGACAGCTTACTCAAAGAACTTGACGGGCACCCTTTATCGATCGTATTGGTGGCATCGCAGGCTGCCCTCGCACCCAATTTGAAGGAGACAGTTAAGCGTTGGCGAACGGCTAAAACGGAATCCCCCGATTCACGGCACGACAGTCTTTCGATTGCCGTCAGGATGTCATGGAACGCTATCGTGCATAATAAGGCGGCTTGCGACATATGGGGCATATCGTCATTGGCGCGCAATGATTTACCTATGAATTTAGTGCTTGAGGCCTTGGCCAAAGGAGGATATTCCGCTGCAGATATCTTATACGGCAGGGACATTTTGATCGGGGCAAACCTGGCATTTTACCGTGAAGAAAAATTGGCGATGCTTATCCCGATCAAGGAGCTTTGCTTTGCCTATGCCGATGGTGATTCGGCCGGAAATTTCTCAAGGAGCATGAATCTTTGGATTAATTGTTTGTTGAGATATCTGTATAATGCCCATAAAAATATTCCCGATCATGAAATCAGCCATCAAGCGTTGATTGCCTTGCTGCCGGAGATATTAAAATTAGTATCCGAATTATGTGATTTGGACGGGGAGAAGCAT
>DAITPG010000315.1:0-2757 GCA_036833715.1 Eubacteriaceae bacterium
CGGCGGTGCCGGCCGCCCGCTATGTGATAGCGGTCGTATCGGTGTCCGAAATCATTTTCTTCGGCGGATATCTGCCATGCTTATACTCCGTAGATCTCAAAATATCCTTTGGCAAGGTGATGCTGCTCTGGTTTCAGCGCACGGCACTGTCCATCCTGCTGGCCGGGGGAACGGCGATTGTCTTCCAAAACCTTTTGGCGGCATTGTAGAATGTACAAATTCATCCCGCCTCGGTCCAATTCGATTAAAAACGACAGCAAGGCGTTTTTAATAATATAATTACTCGGGAAAAGGGCGGCAACCGTTAAGGCTGCTGTCCTTTTCCTTATAAAATCATAAAATGATTTCATATCGTTATTAAATTCGCTATAATTAAGATAATATATTAGACAAAACGACAAGAGGTATTTATTTGAACATCACATACAAAGATACTAAGCAATTAGATGCGGGCGAGCTTGAAAACTTATTTTTATCGGTCAACTGGGAATCCGGCAAATTTCCCGAGCGGTTGGTCACTGCAATGAAAAATTCGTCCTATGTGGTCAGCGCATGGGACGGGGATACGCTCATCGGCCTTGCCAATGTTTTGGATGACGGCTCCCTGACGGCCTACATTCATTATATGCTTATCCGTCCCGCCTTTCAGGGAATGAGTGTGGGGAAAGAACTCTTAAAAAGAATAACCGACAAGTATTCCGATTACATCAATATTCTGTTGGTGGCATACAATGAATGCATTGGCTTTTACGAAAAATGCGGGTTCGAAAAGGGCGGCGAAGAAACGCCCATGTTTATCAAAAAAATCAACCTGCGAGTACATAAAACCGAACAGTGAGGATCAAATGAAAAACATACTCGACCGTTTATTTCCCAAATTCGCGGATAATCAAAGCTATACAGGCAACCGCATTGCGGCTTATGTTTTTCTTGTGATCGCACTCATTGGCTGCATTCGGAGTTTAATTCATCTCTTTGCGCCCGACGGCGGAGCCGCGTCCATTGCCGGCATGGATTTGACCGTTTCCGATGCCGAAGGAATTGTTTTTGCGTTTTCGCTGTGGGGAAGCGCCCAACTTTTATACGGCCTTATCCAGCTGATTGTCTTTTTGAGATACAAAAATTTGATCCCGCTCATGTATGCCTTGATTTTGCTCGAAATCGGCCTACGGATGCTCGTCGGACAGATTAAACCTGTCACATTTGCGCATACGCCGCCGGGACAGATCGGCAACTTCGTTATGATTCCGCTTGCGTTAACCATGCTGCTGCTGAGCCTCCGCAGGAACCGAAAATCGAATAATCGATGAATTTTCAGGAGAGTGTTATGTTTTTGGAAATATTTGATCAGATCAATACATGTTTTAAATGCAGAAAAAGAATTTTCCCAAGAAAGGATCATTTCAGTCAGCCGCCGCTTTGGGTGATCCATAAAAATTTAATGCAGATTTATTATAATCAAAAGCTCTTTTTTGAAAAAGGCACTATCGCTTTGGGATGCGTGGTGGCTGCAAATGCTTTGCTTTTTAAACGTTTTAATAACAAAGACTGTCCGGCATCTTTTCTCTACACAAACGAGGAATATTACTATCGATTTCCCAATAAACTGCTATCCCTCGCAAGTGAGATATTCACACTCAAAGAACGAAGCGATCTTACGCCGGAGGAACAATTTTTTGCCGATATTCTAAAAGACGAACATCAATATATTTTCAACAAAGATCTTCCTTTCACAATGACGGACGGCAGAATTGTAAAGTATACCACCGCCATGGTTTGCCGCAAACATATCCCGAAGTCTAGGCTTTGCAATTTTTTTTATCCTCTATTGACCTTGCCCGAGGAAGAACCCGATGCCGTCATTCTTCCGAAATGGTATTGGCCGGCAATCCTTAAATCAAAAGAAAATTTTACATAATCTACAGGAAATACAGCATGAAACATATCCCCAATATTTTATCTCTGCTTCGCCTAATCTTATCTGCTGTACTGGCAGCTGCGACCGGTCACAAAACCGAGTTCTTATTCCTCTATATTATCTGCGGCATGACAGATGTATTGGACGGGTTTCTGGCAAGAAAATACCATTGGGAATCAAAAACCGGTGCCGTTTTGGACAGCATCGGTGATTTTTTCATGTTTGGCGCTGCGGCTTACGCTTTTTATTTTTGGATGGGCGGTTTCGGTTTGAATACTTGGCTTGCAATAGGATTAATCATCCTGCTGCGAATTGCCGGAATGCTTATTTCGGCAATCAAATACGGAAGGCCCTATCTGCTGCATACCTACGCCAATAAGGCAACCGGCGCGCTTTTATTTTTGGCGGTGCCGTCCTACCTGCTCACAGCTTCGGTTTCTGTCTTTATTCCTTTATTGATTTTAGCCTTTTATTCCGCCGTCGAAGAAATTCTCATACATTTGAAATTCGATTCGCTTGAGCTCAACCGAAAAAGCCTGTTTGAAAGATTCTGTAAATAAAGTCTGCTCATTCATCGCTTTGGTGGTATACTTCTTCGACACTGTCGTCATAATCCGTAAGCGCGGGCACATCCAAGCTTCCGTCAGCGTTTCTTACTGCTCTATGGTTTGAATGTTTTTTTTGCTTTTGATTGACGGCAAAGATCAAAAAGCCGCCAAGCAGAGCGTAAACCGCCTGTCCCCAATTGGGTTTCGCCTCGTCTGCGAGCGCGTTAATGAACGGCGCGTTTTTAAAATAGTAGACTTCGCGTGCATATTTGACCGAAAGATCGCTGCCTC
>DAITPG010000316.1:0-2748 GCA_036833715.1 Eubacteriaceae bacterium
ATCATTCTTATGCAGCTGGTGCATGTGGTAATGGGCGAAGAAACCGTTCGCTTATCAAAACGCAGGGGCGAAATCATTACGCTGGATGACTTGATCGACGAGGTCAGCGTTGACGCCGCAAGATTTATATTCAATTATTACAACGCCAATACCCATATGGATTTTGATATCGATCTTGCGATAAAGCAATCCAATGACAACCCCGTGTTTTACGTGCAGTACGCGCATGCGAGAATCAAATCGATTTTGCGAAACGTGGAAAGCGTTGTGAAAAAATCGGATTACTCACTGCTTACCGCTAAAACCGAAATTGCCCTGATCAAAAAAATGGCCGATTTTTCAAAAGAAGTCTATAATGCCGCAAGGGATCTTGATCCGTCCCGCATCACCAAATACGCTTATGATCTGGCTACGCATTTCCATAGTTTTTACAATGCGTGCCGAGTCAAATGCGAGGATGAAAATTTAATGTCCGCAAGAATTGATTTGGTGAGCGCGTGCGGATATGTATTAAAAAATTCATTGCAGATTTTGGGAGTTAACGCACCCGAACAAATGTAAACCGATGCAGATATAAAAGGCAGAACGGATAATCTGTCTTTTTTTTATATCTCTGATACATAGGATTTTGTTTGATAAAAAAATCAAACCTATTCTTTATCCATATTTCTTGAAATGCCTATACCTGTCGTTGTAAACAGGCTAAAGTCAAAATGGAAGAGACACTTTGATAGATTTCATCAAATTGGGATACGGGTAGGGGATTGGTTCCCAAGCCGGCCTCTATCGTAAAGCCCGGCTTGTTAAATTCGCTGATAAACCAGTCTTTATATCCTGCGAAACTGCATTCATACGGCGTATCCACAACAGCGTATCCGCTTGCCTCCGAAAACGCAAGAGCGGTTTTATGGCTGCTTATGGGTTCACAGCCGTTAAACTTATAGTAAATTTCCTGTCCCTGCGTATGAAGCGCGATCACCATATCGAAAGGAATATTTTTTGTATAAGCAGCTATTGCCGTGCTTTCCGGTTCACTTAACGGAATTTCGCCCGGAAACTCACGAGGCCCCGGTTTGGTAACACCGATTGAATTTTTTATTTCCTTTGCTTTTTCCCACAGGGCAGGATAGTTGACATTTAAGTCGGTGCCGTTGATGTTGGCTTTCCAGCCCTCGGGAAAGGGTATATCAGGCAGGTTCATCGAAAGGCAGCTTCTATAATAAACGCTCTCGGCTGAAATATCCCCGTTTACCAAATCAACTCCGTCCGGGTTTAACATCGGTATACAATGAATCGTCGTCTCACGGAGAATTTTTAGCGCGGATGCATGGCCGGTCGAAGATTTCCATATGTATGCTTCTGCCAGCTCTTCAATATATTTGAGCAATACGGCTGTTGTGATTGACTCGTTTCCATGATGTGAGGCGTTAAACATCACATGCCTGCCGCCGAACCCCATCTTTAAGCAAAACAGATTTTTCCCCATTACGCTTTTTCCGATCGTTTCGCATTTAATAAATGGATAACGTTTGGTTAGGGACAGGATCATCAGGCACATGATTTTATAGGTATAGCGGATATTCGTTATCATATAGCTGCCCGATAACGGTACCGTGATATTGCAGCCTTCCCTCAAACCCAGTTTATCGGAATTGGCTTGCCTTATCAAATCGGGTGATGAATGATAAAAATAAGCCAACGCAATAATATGATCGTCTTTCTTAAGTGCATGAGTTATGTATCCCAGTATTTCAGGCATCAATTCTTTCCATGTTTGGTTATCTACGATTCCGGTTGGCATAAGCAAATGGTCAGCTTGAAAATTTTTAACCGCTTCCAAGCATTCTGTATTCATTAATTGACTGATATTTCCGCCATAATAACCGCTCTTCTTAAAAATACTTTGCACTAATTCGACTTCGCTGCCACAACTGCCCTGCTTTAGAACCTTCATATTTTTTCTCCGTTCTCATTTTCGGTAGTTTATCAAAGTCTTTTCACTATAGTATGAAAAATATAAGCTATGTTGCATAGCGATCAAGTTGCTACGGTTAGGTATTGTTCGGAATAAATCCAAAAAAATTCGCGATGGGATGATTCGATTATTTAGGTTTTAGGACGTTACGCTTTTTTTGAACCGGCATCGAATCTAACAAATTTACTTTGCCGAAAATACAAATTTGATGTTATAATAATTGTAAAAGATAACCATTAGGAGGAGATATGTGGAATAAGATTAAAACGGATGAATATGAAGGAATGCTGGCTGAAACCATCACCATGACCGGATATAACGAGGATCATATTCATGCCTATTTTTCGCGCCCGTTGGGGAAAGGACCGTTTCCCGGCATCCTTTTGATACCCCATATGCCCGGCTGGGATGAAATATGCAGAGAAACCGCCCGACGATTTTCTCAGCACGGGTATTTAGTTGTTTGTCCCGATATCTATGACCGGTTTGGACACGGCTCACCCGAGGAAGTTTCATCTAAAGCCCGTGAAGCAGGCGGCGTTCCCGATGAAAGTGTGATGGGCGATTGCGAAGGGGCAGTGAAGCAACTTCATGAATTGCCTTACAGCAATGGGAAAGTTGGTGTGATCGGAATGTGTTCCGGCGGACGCCACGCTTTTATGGCGGCTTGCAAGGTTGATGGCATAGACGCGGCAGTCGACTGCTGGGGCGGCCGTGTGGTTGCTTCCGGCGAAAATTTGACCGAAGCGCAACCCGTCGCGCCGATCGATTTC
>DAITPG010000317.1:0-2742 GCA_036833715.1 Eubacteriaceae bacterium
TGGCGCAGGCAATGATATATTCGCTGAGAGCGCCGTAAATATCCGTTTCACAAGCCACGGGAATGCCTTCGGCAGCAAGGCGCGAATTGACAAAGCAGGGAACAAAGCCAAACTGGGTCTGGAAGGCCGGCCAGCATTTGTTGGCAAATACCACATAATCGGACGCGCCCTTGTTTTGCTCTGCCCAATCCTTGAGCGTGAGCTCATATTGCGCAAGCTTGGGAAGAATGCCGGGATAGGTATTGCCGCCCTTTAATTCCTCTTCCATTTCCTTGACGACAGCCGGAATCCTGGGGTCATCGGCATGCTTATGGAAAGCTTCAAAAAGGTCGAGCTCCGAATTTTCCATGATTTCGACGCCAAGGTCGTAGAGCGGTTTTACAGGCGCGTTGCACGCCAAAAAATCCTGCGGTCTGGGCCCGAAGCTGATGATCTTAAGTTTTTTAAGGCCGATGAGGATGCGCGCAATATCTTCAAAATCGCCGATCATCTCCGCCACTTCCTCGGGCATGCCCACAGGATATTCGGGTATGTATACGTTGAGCTTGCGAAGGCCGATATTGTAGGAAGCGTTGAGCATGCCGCAATAGGCGTCTCCCCTGCTCCCCATCAGTCCCGCTTCGGTTTCTTCGGCGGCTGCCGCAAACATGCAGGGTCCGTCAAATTTTTGAGCCAGCAGTGTTTCGGGTCCTTCGGGGCCGAAATTGCCCAGATAAACGACAAGTGCGTTGACTTCCTTCTTTTTAAGCTCTTCAAGGGCTAAAAGCATGTCTTTTTCATTTTCCACCGCAACGGTAATTTCCGCAATGCCGGTCCCTTTTTGCGCGCAAGCCTTAACGACGGCCTGTCTTCTGCTTACGCTTAAGGACAAAGGAAAACAGTCTCTGCTTACCGCGACGATGCCGAGTTTTACTTGGGGTATGTTGTTCATCTTAAACCTCCATACTTGTACAGTGTTACGTACAAGTTTATTTGTGAAATCAAGTGTTTCTGTTTTTGCAGGATTCTTTGACGATCAATTGAGGTACGATCGTCTTTTGAAGCGGTTGGTTTTTATAGTTATTATTTTTCAAAAGGTCCAGCAGCATTTGGGCCGCGGTTTCGCCGAATTCTTCCTGCGGATGCCGCACGGTGGTGATCTTTACGGGACAGTTGGCCGAAAGGTACGAATCATCAAAACCCGTAAGGGAGATATCATCGGGAATTTTGACCCCCAAAGCGCCGAGAGTGTCATATACGCCGAAAGCGATCTGGTCGTTATAACAGGCAACCGCGTCCAAGCCCTTTTGTTCAACGATCATCGATCGAATCTGATTAAAGGGCTTTTGATCCCGGTCTTCGGTATGAAACCAGATGACACGGTCGGGATCATAGGGTATGCCTGCGTCATTGAGCGCCTTTGCATAGCCTTTATGGCGATTGAGCCCCTGGATGTCATCCGCCTTAAAAATGCCCGCTATGCTTTTGTGACCCAGCTTGATAAGGTAATCGACGGCGGCATACATGCCCTGAACATCGTCAAGCAGCAGGCACGAATGAGCTTTCATCTGCTGATAATAACCATGAATAAAAAGATAGGGGATGTTATGCTTATCCAACGCGTCAAAAAGACGGATATTATTTGTGTACAGCGCGCTTTTGGTAGGCTCTATGATAAGGCCTTCGATATTTTTGCGAAGGATGTCTTCTAAGCAGTCCGCTTCTTTTTCGGCGTTGTTGCCCGTGTTTTTCAGCAGGATGCTGTAGCCGTTTTGCGAGATGACGCGGTCAATGCCGTGAATCACCTCCGGAAATATATATTCTGAAATATAGGTTGTCAGTACAGCTATATTTTTGGATTCGTTTCTTTTTTTGCTTCTGTCCGCGCAGAAGGTGCCCTTGCCCTGCTCGGCATAGATGTAACCCTCATGGATCAGCATCGAAAGCGATTTTCGCACGGTCTGGCGGCTGAGGGCAAATTGCTGCGCCAGCGCATTTTCGGACGGGAGCTTGTCGCCGGGCAATACGCGCCCCATTAGAATTTCGTCTCTCAAATATTCCGTCAGCTGAAAGTATTTCAGTTTGTTATCGATTTTGCTCATAATGATCCTTATTTAAATGTACGTACATGTCACCTTATTATACAACCGGATGTTGAATTATGCAAGAAAAAGAAGAAAATGAGTTGTTGCAGAATGTCAGCGCTATTTCCACGCGCAGAGTTTTTCATAAAGAAGATCGACCGCCGCAAACAAAATAAAGCCGACGACCGAGATGACGATGATGCCGCTGTACATGCCGACGTAATCGATGCGCGACCATGCGTCCACGATGTAATAGCCCATACCGTAGCGCGTGCCGTAGGCTTCCACAAAGAACAGCACGGATACGGCGGTGCCCAGCGAAATACGAAGCGATGTCAACAGCTCCGGCAGGATGGCGGGCAGGGTTATGTGGCGGATGATCTGCCGCTTGGACGCGCCCGAGCTGACGGTGACCAGATAGAGCGAGGGATCGATGCCGCGCACGCTGTCACGGACAGCCACGATCACCTGGAACACGATGATCAAAAAAATGATCACGATCTTGGAAGCGTCTCGCATGCCCAGCAGCAGCATGGCGATGGGAAGCAGCGCGGTTTTGGGGATGGGATAGCTGAAATAAACAAGCGGATATAATATTTTGTTGGCACGCGCCGAATACGCCATGAGCATTCCTATCGGGATGCCGGCCAGCAGAGAGAGGCTGAGGCCGATGCCGATC
>DAITPG010000318.1:0-2725 GCA_036833715.1 Eubacteriaceae bacterium
TTGCGATATACGGCTCGATCGCTTCTGGCTTCACCATCGGCTCAAAGCGGGCAATGACAAAACCGTCGCGGTCGATCAAAAATTTCGTGAAGTTCCATTTGATTTTATTGCCCCCAAACCAATTTGTCAAGCCCGGTTTCTTTTCGCTTGTTTTCGGCGCATTATTTTTTAAAAATGTAAAGAGCGGCTCTGCGTTTTTCCCGTTGACATCGATCTTGGAAAAAGTCTTAAATGAGACGCCATATTTTAATTGGCAAAAGGACACGATCTCGGCATCTGTGCCCGGAGCCTGTCCCAAAAACTGATTGCACGGAAAATCAAGGATCTCCAACCCTTTCTCTTTGTATTTCTTATAAAGCTACTCCAGCCCTTCGTATTGGGGGGGTAAATCCGCATCCCGTTGCCGTATTGACGATCAACAGCACTTTGCCCTTATAATCCGCCAGACTTATTGGAGTTCCGTTTGCGTCCTTAACGATATAGTCATATAAATTCATTGATATCCTCCATTAATATTTTATGCAATTTAATTGTATCAAATTTATATGACGATGTAAAGCATCATCGACCGGAAAAATATTACATCGGCAGCTCAACGACAAAGGTGGTGTACCTGTCCTTTTCACTTTCTACATGGATGCTTCCCTTTGAAAGCTCGATGATTTTTCTTACGATCACAAGGC
Organism: Eubacteriaceae bacterium; assembly: GCA_036833715.1. Classification (GTDB taxonomy): domain Bacteria; phylum Bacillota; class Clostridia; order Eubacteriales; family Anaerofustaceae; genus JBGMEA01. Next base: position 684 of record DAITPG010000318.1, read on the forward strand.
CCAGGCCGTATCCCTCGTTTGTGCGGGATCGGTCGGCTTTATAAAAGCGCTCGAAGATATGCTCTATGTCCTGTTCCGATATACCGCAGCCGTGGTCGGTAATTATAAATACCGCCTTCTTATTCTGCAGCTTGAGTTTGATTTGAATGAGCCCGTCAGGGCGGGAAAATTTCACAGCGTTTTGGATAAGGTTTACCCACACCTGACTCATCAGATTTTCATTGCCCACATAATCGATATCTTCCAGATCGATGTCCCATTCGATCCCCTTTTGCGACCATTCCATCTCTAAAAGCAAAATCACCTTGCGAATCTGCTCGTCCAGCGAAAACGGTTTTGCCTTCTCACGGATCACACGGCTGTCAAGTTCAGAAAGCTGCAGCATGCTGGTCGCCATTTTTGAAAGGCGGTCGCTCTCGTTGACGATAATATCGCTGTATTCCTCCAACTGCTGTTTAGTGAGATTTCCGTCGCGGATAAGCTTGGCGTAACCCTGGATGGATGTTATGGGCGTTTTGAATTCATGGGAAACGTTGGATACAAAATCCTTGCGTATGATATCGATGTTTTTCAGTTCGGCGGTCATCAGATTAAAATCCGCGGTAAGCTGACCCAGTTCATCATCTCCGGAAATATTGACTTCGATATCGAAATTTCCTTTAGCAACCTCTTTGGAGGAGGAAGAAAGGCGTTTGATCGGCTGTACAATGCCGCGTATCGCAATTAGAATGATGATCGTCCCTATCATCGTGCTGATCATAAAGGACAACCCCGTCAATTTTCGCAGATCGATGAATTCCTTCATCCAAAGCACACGGGTCGGCAGATCGGATAAATTGCTTTTTTTCATCAAATGCAATATAACAACCAGAGTCAGCGAATCCAATCCCCACTTAATGCCCAAAAAAATGAAGGTGAATTTTAGATAGATGGATTTGAATAACGATCTTTTCTTCATGTTCTCTCCGCCTTATAGCCCAAACCGCGCACAGTTACGATCTTGAATTCATCGAGATGGTCAAATTTTTCGCGCAGGCGTTTGATATGCACGTCCACCGTGCGTTCATCCGTTTCATTGTCATAACCCCATATCTCATTCATTAAATCCGCTCTGGTAAATATCTTTTTGGGATAGCTGAGCAACTTAAATAAAAGAAAGAACTCTTTTTTGGGCAGCTCAAAAATTTCGGATTTTGTGCTTACGGTCAGTGACTGCGAATCCAGCGTAACGTCGCCCATCACGATCTTATGCTCGTTTACGATCTTGGCTCTGCGCAGAAGGGCAGCCACGCGAAGGAGCAGCTCATCAAAATCAATCGGTTTCACCATGTAGTCGTCCGTTCCCAATGTAAATCCCTTTTTCTTGTCTTCGATGGTTTCCTTTGCGGTTACCATCAATATGGGGAGATTTTTCCCTTCCGCGCGGACGAGGCTTGTCAAGGAATAGCCGTCCATTTCGGGCATCATGATATCGGCCACCATCAAATCCACCTGCTCGGTTTCAATGATATTCAAAGCGGCTCGTCCGTTGACGGCGGTTTTTACGCGGTATCCCTCGCGTTCGAGATATGCTTTCATCAATTTGCGGATGCTTTCATTATCGTCGACGACTAAAATCTGGATCATGATTAGACCTCGCTTAGTTTAAAACCGTCCGCAGCGGACGGTTTTTTTATTTATTCATCAATTTACATAACCGTTTGGGGTCGATCACGCATTTGGAATATGGCATCAAAAATTCCGGAATACCCGTGGCGTACGGTGCGATATCATACTGCTGATAATAGATCATAACGCCCTCGGGAACGCAGTAAAAGGAATTTTCATTAAAGGTCGAAACCATTAGCTTTTTATAATCTTCAAAATAGATGCTGGGGTCTTTTTCGATATTTGCTATGATCTGGGCAAATAAATAAGCTTTATAATTCGGCGGGCATTTGATCAGCTGATCAAGCTTGATCTTGCCGGTCGTCTGCAGGTTCCATGTTTGCGAAGTCCGCACGGTATTGCCGTGTGCCCCTCCGGTAAATTCATAGTTGTCG
>DAITPG010000319.1:0-2715 GCA_036833715.1 Eubacteriaceae bacterium
AAATCGATGGATACCGTATCATCCTTGACAGATTCGGTTTCGATGCTGACAAGTCTCGAGTTTTTTTCCTGCAAAGATTTGATTTCGGCTTCAACATCGGCTTTCTTGGACGTATATTTTAACGAACCCACTTTAATGCCTTTATATTCGGCAACTTCAAATTCGGGTCTCAAGGAAATTTCAATGGTCAATGTGGCTCCTTCTTCATCAACCTTATCGATTGAGATGAGTCTGGGCGCAGCTACCGTTTGAAAATTTTCTTTTTCGACGCATTCGGAATATACTTGCGGAAAGGCTTCATCGATAGCATCTTCATAGAAGATCTGCTTTCCGTATTTGCGTTCAACGATGCTTCTGGGAGCTTTCCCTTTTCTGAATCCATCGACAGCAAATCTATTTTTGTTTTTTTTGTAAGCTGCATCGATACCTTTTTCAAACAGATCTTTTGGAATATCCAGTTTCACAACAGCTACGCTTTTCTCGTTCTTTTCAACCACAAAACTCATGTATTGAATTCCTCCTGATATATTAACTTATATATTTTATCATAAATAAAAACAGTTACAAAATTTTATATCATTAAATATGATTATCTATTCAAATCGGCTTAAAATTTGCTCCAATGCCGGAATCTTAAGCCATACGCTCCCATAATTGAGCCCTACGCATCCATCATCGATATAAGCATTGACGAGTCTGTCGTCGGGATAATGAATAAAAAGTACGGTGGACGTGAGACGGGGATGAAAAATCAGCACGTTTGCCCAATTCATTTCTTTTTGAAATTCGATGGATTCCGGCGCTTGACCGTCAAGAATTTTTACGCTTAAAACCTCTGATTCAAAGGGTTTGTCTTTATATGTGACAAGTTCGATTTTTTGGATGGGGACAGAGAAAATTTTCAGAGCCAAATATCTGCTTTGACCGGCAATAAAAAAAACAAGCGCCAAAGCAAACAGGGACGATAAAATGATTGCCAATAATTTCAAATCCTTTGCTTTTCTCATAAAGATACTTCCAAATGTTTATATTATTGTAAAAATTCGGCTGAATAGTCTTATTATAAAGAAAACCATAAAAAAAAACAACTAAACGTTGTTTTTTTAAACGATTCTATTTAAGAAATTTGCGGAAAGCGTCTTCCATCGTCGCTTTGCTGTCTTCTTTATAATACAATTTGTCTTGTTCTATTTTTTTCTTTGGCGCTTCGGAAAGATCTTTGATGCTTAATCCGATCTTTTTCTTTTCCTTATCGAGCTCCATGATTTTTGCTTTTAAGACATCACCGGTTTTAAGGACGCTTTCTACGCTTTCGACTTTATCATGCGAGATGTTTGAAACATGGATAAGCCCTTCGACCGACGGAAGTATTTCTGCAAACGCGCCGAATTTGGTAATATTCTTTATTTTGACTTCGGCAACATCGCCTACTTTATATTTGCTTAAGAAAGCCGCCCAGGGTTCCTGCGTCATCGCCTTGATCGAAAGTTTGATTTTATATTTTTCTTTATCGATTTCAATAATCTTTGCTTCGATGACATCGCCGACGTTGCAGAAATTTTTGGCGTTTGCAACGCGCGACCATGATAGATCCGATACATGGATAAAGCCGTCTACTCCGTTTAAGTCGATAAACACGCCGAAATCGGTAATGTTTTTCACGGGACCGCTTACGATCATATCTTCTTCAAGTGAAGAAACCGCTTCGTTTTTGATTTTTGCTTCCGCTTCCCTTTTTGCATTCAGCTCTTCCTGAAGCAGTACTCTTCTGGAAAAAATGATCTTATTTTTGTCTTTATCGAATTCGATGATACGGCCTTCCACTTCTTTGCCCAAAAGAGGATTTAAATCTTCGGTATATTTAAGCGCGTATTGATTAGCCGGCATAAAGGCCTTTGCAAATCCAACGTCAGCAATAACGCCGCCCTTTACGATTTTGGTGATTTTGCCTTTAATGGTTTCTTTTGATTCGAATTTAGCTTCCGCTTCGTCGTATGCGGCAATTTCATCCACCTTGATTTTTGATAAGGCTACATTTCCGGTACCGTCGTTCATGTCGATGACCATTGCGGTCACTTTATCGCCGATTGCGGCCATAGCGGTTAAATCGTTGTAAAGATCCAGCAGATAGTCGCTTTTTCTTATGATCCCGTCCGATTTATAACCGATGTTTAAATAAACCTCGTTTTCATTGACCGATATGATTTCTCCCGTAACGATATCCCCCACCTTAAATGATTTTAAGTCGTCGATTGATTTTTCGAAATTTTCCATCATGTTGTCCATTTTGTTTATTACCTCCAATATGATCTGGGTAGGTGTTGAAGCACCGGCTGTTACACCTATGATTTCACACTCATTAAAATTTTCAGGATTTATATCAGCTGCTGTCTGCACGTGAAAAACATTTTTGCAATGTTTTTTGCACAATTCAACAAGCTTTTTTGTATTGGAACTGTTGTATCCGCCGATGACGATCATAGCATCGGCATTTTTGGCGATTGCTTCGGCTTCGTCCTGACGCAGCGTGGTAGCCGAACAGATCGTGTTAAAAATCACGGCATCCGGATATTTGCCTTTAATGATCAGACAAATATTTTCGAATAACGATTTGATGATCGTCGTCTGGGCAACAACGCAAACGGGCTTATCCGTTTGAAATTTTTCTGCATCCTCGGACGTATTGATGATTACGGCGTTGTTGCCGCACCAACC
>DAITPG010000320.1:0-2706 GCA_036833715.1 Eubacteriaceae bacterium
CGATATCGCGTTTCAAACCAATATTTTATCGCTTAATGCAGCCGTAGAAGCAGCCCATGTGGGAGATTTGGGTAACGGTTTTGCCGTTGTTGCGGATGAAGTCAGAAATTTATCGGCACGTTCTGCGGAAGCCGCAAAAAAGACCGCGGAACTCATCGGCAATGCGATTGACGCAGTTAACGAAGGGTTTAAAATAGCGGAGAGCACGGCGGTTAATTTTGAAGAGGTAACTGCGAAAGCCGAAAACGCAAAACAGTCGATACTGGAAATCGAAGCAATAACCTCCGCGCAGGTCGGCACCGTAGCATTGATTGCGCAGGGGCTCGACCAGATCAACTCAGTGGTGCAGATAAATTCCGCCACCGCGCAGCAAAGCGCGGCAGCGAGCGAAGAACTTTCGGGGCAGGCAGACATGCTTTTTGAGCAGATCTCTCAATTCAAACTTTCCGAGTAAATTGCTCACGTAAGATTTACTAATAGGGTCGATTGTAATTTCCATCAGCTTTATTGTCATAGCGTTTATAAAGCAGAAGCTGTTTCAATGGCTTCTGTTTTAAACTTCAGCGATCTTGAAGAAAAAAAAATTAAATAGCGTTTGAAATTCAGGTACATTTCTGCTATAATAACTGTATAAATCTTCAATCTTCAATTTATACGATCCTTTCAACAATATCCATCTTCAAATTTGCTGTAATCCTTTTATTATTTACTTACAATTGAATAAGGTTATTTTAGGCATATTTATTACGCATTTTAATGCTTGCTGTCGTCTTTTAGCATTGGTGCGCGGTTAAAAAGCTTATTGCATTTGATGCTTCAAAAGCAGATATTATTTTTATGCTTCTATTTTAAAAAATCGAATATCCGTAAAAGATTGAAAAATATGAAAGTATATGACATAATGAATTTGATACCATCAAAGAGGTTTGAATATGAAAATAAGCGAAATACTCCGCGTGCTTGACGCTATGGCCATTACCATCGCTTCCGACGAAGAATATGAGATCACTCATGCATTCGGCGCCGATTTGATGAGCGATGTGTTGTGCTACTCGCCCAGCAATTGTTTAATGATCACCGGATTATGCAATGTACATACGTTGCGTACTGCCGAAATGACCGGGATGCAAACGATTTTATTTGTCCGTGGAAAGATACCCACCAAAGAAATGATCGATGAGGCCAAAAGCAGCGATACATCTTTAATGTTCACTTCCAAAACGATGTTTGAAGTATGCGGGATTTTATATTCTAATGGCATTCGTCCCAAACAAAGAGAAGAATAGAAATAAAGGTGAGTAGCTGTGAATGAATCTTATCAAATCAAGTTTGATATTGTATCAGGTGATTTTACCTCTGCGGGACAGGTTTCCAGAAATATCAAAAATACGCTTACGCAGCTGGGTATCGACCCTGTGAAAATACGAAAAATCGCTGTTGCATCCTATGAAGCTGAAATGAATCTGATTATTCATTCTGTGGGCGGCGCCATTCAAATGGAATACCGTCCCGACAGAGTGGTTGTCATTGCCCAGGACCGGGGCCCCGGCATTGAAAACGTTGAACTTGCCATGCGGCAGGGGTATTCAACGGCTCCCAAGGAAGTTAGGGAAATGGGCTTTGGCGCAGGTATGGGGCTTCCGAATATGAAATCGAATGCAGACGGATTTAAGATCGAATCCCGTTTGGGTTCGGGCACTACGGTCACTATGTCATTTAACATATAATCATCAAAGGAGGGCAATATGGACAAAAAACATTCAGTCACTCTGGATGTCGATAAATGCAAAGGCTGCACTACCTGTCTGCATAATTGCCCTACCAAAGCGATCCGCGTGCGAAACGGCAAAGCTGTCATATTGCGCAATCAATGCATCGACTGCGGAGAATGCATCCGCGTATGTCCAAACAACGCCAAATCCGCTCTTACCGACTGCCTGGAGGATATCAAAGCCTATAAGGTCAAAGTGGCGCTTGCTGCGCCCAGTTTAATGGGTCAGTTTGAAACCGAATATTCAGTGGAAAGCATATTATCCGGTATCCTTCAAATCGGCTTCGACTATGTCTATGAAGCTTCTTACGGCGCCGAAATACTCGGTAAGGTGTTAAAACATGAAATAGAAAAAGCGCCCGACAAGCTTTTGATCTCCTCGGCTTGTCCGACCATAGTGCGCCTGATTCAGGAAAATTTCCCTTTGCTGGTTCAAAATATCGTGCCGCTGAAAGCGCCCATTTATGTGACTGCCGAAAAAATCAGAAAAGATTTAAAGGCTCGCGGTTACAGCGATGATGAGATCGGCATTTTCTTTTTAACGCCGTGCGCCGCCAAAGCCACGGAAATCTTCAATGAACGCAACCCTCTCGGCAAGATCAACGGAGCCATATCCGCAAAGGACATTGTCTGGGAAATCAAAAAACGCAAGCAAAACCAATCACAGCAGACAAGCGGCGTAAACTCCTTTGCGGGACTGCGCTGGGCTGTCAGCGGAGGTGAATCCGCCTTTCTCGATCCGCGCTCCACGCTGCACGTCAACGGCATACCCAATGTGATCCATGTGCTTGAGGATATTGAAAACGGAAAACTCAATAATATCCATTTTCTTGAACTGCTCGCCTGCGTGGAAGGCTGCGTCGGAGGCTGCCTGACCATCGAAAATCCTTTCGTCGCAAAAAACAGGATATTGCTTAAGGTAGAGGATATGAAAT
>DAITPG010000321.1:0-2701 GCA_036833715.1 Eubacteriaceae bacterium
ACAAAATTTTCATACCCTCGGTTGATATGATGGACATCTTCCACGATGCTTCTGCCTTCTGCGCCCAATGCAGCTAAAACCAGTGCGGCTCCGCCTCTGAGATCCTGCGCATAAACCGTTGCACCGCTAAGCTTGGGAACACCTTTGACAATGGCTACCCTGCCTTCGATCTTGATATTGGCGCCCATGCGAATGAGCTGGGAAGTAAATTTATACCGGTTTTCGAATACCGTTTCATTGATGACGGATGTGCCGTTGGCGCAGGTGAGCATAGCCGTGAACAGCGCCTGCAGATCGGTCGGGAAACCCGGATAAGGCAAAGTCACGATCGAATCGATCGGTTGAATTTCACCGGAACTGACGGCGGATATGCCTTCGGAATAGGATTTGATCTTTAAACCGCTTTCCACCAGCTTATAGTAAGGCGATTTGATATGTTCCAACGAACAGTCTCGCAAAAACAGCTGTCCGCCTGCGGCATGCACCATGCACAAATAGGTGCCTGCAACGATCCTGTCGGGCATGACCGTATATTCGCAGGGGTTAAGCTTTTCAACCCCTTCGATGTAAATGGTATTGGACCCTGCCCCGTATACTCGCGCGCCCATTGCGTTTAAGAAATTCTGCAGATCGATAATTTCGGGTTCTTTTGCGGCATTGGCAATGGACGTAACTCCTTTGGTAAATATACTGGCAAGCATGATGTTTTCGGTGGCGCCTACACTGGGATAGTTGAGTAAGATGTTCGCCGCGGAAAGATTTTCCCCGTCGATGATTATGTAGCCGTGTTCTTCTTTGATGACAGCGCCGAGAGTTTTTAATCCGTCAAGATGGATGTCAATGGGCCTGAGGCCGATGTCGCATCCTCCGGGATAAGAAAAGCGGGTTTGCTTCTGCTTGGCTATCAGCGCTCCCATCAACATGACGGAGGATCGCATTTTACTGACCAGCTGCTCGGAAACGCCATTGGAGTTGAGTGAGGAAGAATTGATGATGACTGTGTCTTTTTCTGTTTTGATTTTACAGCCTATGGATGTGAGGATTTTTTTCATGATCCTTACATCTTGTATATCCGGAGCATTATGGATGATGTTTTCTCCCCCGTTTAAAACGCATGCAGCCATTATCGGAAGCATTGCATTTTTCGCTCCCTGGACTTTAATTTCACCGTTGAGCTGAATACCCCCGTTGATCATGTATTTACTCATAAATGCCTCCAAAAAATCAAATCAATGTATAATATTCATGGAGGCCTATTAAGTTACATAACTTGAAGGCTTTTAAAATATCGCAAATTTACATGCTTTTGACCGCTTTTTTTGCCAATTTTTCAATTTCGTCGCATAGGAGCTCGGCGGAATTTCGTATCCCGAGTTCTTTTGATTTTAATGCCATTTCTTTTAAAAGCTTGTCATTATTTAGGATTTCGGTGACGGTTTTTATTAAATTTTCACCGGTCATCTCGCTGTCCTTGATGATGACCGAGGCGCCGTTATTTTGAGTGACCAACGCATTTTTGGTCTGATGATCGTTGGCCGCGTGCGGATAGGGACTGTACAGCGCCGCTGCGCCGACGTAATTGATTTCGGAAATCGTCATGGCACCGCTTCGGGATATTACCAGATCGGCGGCATTTAAAAGCATCGGCATTTCGCCCGTATAGGATACGACCTTTGCGTTTTTATGCTGCGCCGGATCATATTCGTTGGACTTCAGAAAATCGATCACATCCTGATGTGAATCATATCCCGTGACATGATAAATAAACACATTGGGATCGTTTTTATAGTGCAGGATAAGGCGGGCAATGGAATCATTGATGGTTTTTGCCCCGGCGCTTCCGCCGAAGCTTAGGATCATTTTTACTTCGGGCCCGATCTTTAGGGATTTGCGGGCGATCTCTTTAGTGAAAAGCCCGAATTCACGGCGTACGGGGTTTCCGGTAAGCACACAGCGTTCGGGATGATGCATATACTGCGCGGTGTCCTTAAACGAAGTGCATACGGTATCCGCAAAACGGGATAAGGTCTTGATCGTAAAGCCGGGTATGACATTCTGCTCGCTGATCAAAGAAGGCAGCTTTTTTAACGCTGCGGTCAAAACGATGGGGCCGCATATGTAACCTCCCGTTCCGACAACGATATCGGGATCGATCTTGCGCATGAGCTTAAATGAATCCTTGATGCTGATCAGCAGCCGGCCGATGACCTGTGCTTTTTCAAGCCTGGAATAGTAGCGCTCGTATGCCGAGACATAGAGATGATGAATTTCATAGCCCGCTTCGGGGACGACGCGTCCTTCAATGGAATCGTGTCTGCCCACAAATTCGATCTCCCAGTCGGGATGCCTGTGTCTGATTTCATTTGCGATGGCAATGCCGGGATAAACATGCCCGCCCGTACCGCCGCCCGCGATTAAAACTTTCATAAATGCCTGCCTTTACTTACTGAGCCTTGATTTTCTGATTGCGTGAAATATTGAGCACGATCCCCATGGAGATCATTAAAGAAACCAGTGATGATCCGCCTGCGCTGATAAACGGGAGTGTTATCCCAGTGGACGGGATGAGGTTGGTGACGACCGCAACGTTGATAAAAACCTGTATTGCCAGAAGCAGTCCCATACCTGCGGCGACCATGCGGGAAAAAACATCCGGTGCGCCGAAGGATATCCTGATCAACTTAAATATCAGCAAAAAATA
>DAITPG010000322.1:0-2671 GCA_036833715.1 Eubacteriaceae bacterium
TTATGAGCCAGCGCCAGCGATGCCGTGTATTTTCCCACTTCGATCGAAGTGATCGTCTGCCGGGTAACGCCCACGGCGCGGGCCAGCTCATCCTGTGACAATTTGCGCGTTTTGCGCAGCTCGGGAATGCGTGTATTCATACCTGCCTCCAAAATTATGCAATGCATGCTTTGCATTTATAGTATAGTACGCTTTGCATATTTTGTCAAGCATACTTTGCATAAATAATGAGTAAATTAAAAACGCCCGAAGGCGTTTAAAAATAATTGATTATTACTCAAGGTCGACGGATATTACAATCGGCGTTTCCAAATGAACCATTTCCTGTTGTTCCCAGCCTACCGAAAAGCCTTTTCGATAATTTTCTATGATATATTCTGTATACGTAAAACCCTCTTCATCAACATATACATGTCGAAATGTTACGGAATCAGTCAAACCGGAATTATCACGGTATTCCCTAATGATATCCATCGTATAATCCTCATCATACTTCCTTTTTATGGTGAATATCAAGTTTCCGTTTTCAAGATACATAGAATCAATATCAACACCTTGCGGCATCTTTTCAATGGTCTTTAAGGATGGATCAATTAATCCATATTGCTTCTTTTTGTCAATAAAAAATACTTTGTCAATAATGATATTTAATTGTTTGGTATCTGTAAAATAAGGACTTTCATAGCCGCTAAAATACGGAGAATCCTCATATAAATTACCGTTTTCATCAACGATTTTACCATACCAGATTATTTCCATAGAATTATTTAAATTTTCCGAGTAATTAATCAGCATTTTCGTAGGATATATTTCGATATTCTTAAAATTTAGTTTCTGCCCCAATACTTCGATCACTTCATCTATTTTAATTTTTTTCCCGAGTCTTATATAATTTTTATCTGGATATAACTTGATCGACATGGATTCATAATAATCATTTTCCCCAATAAGCGTTAAAATCATATCACATTCGGCAGGAAATTTTTTTACGTCATCAGAAATCTCAAAACTTAATTGATGCAATTCTTTATTTTCATGTAAATCAATACCTCCCGAATAAGCAATGACCCCACCGTTTTTTTCAATTTCTGCATGTTGAATACACATTCCATCCGGTGAATCAGAAGTAAACAATACTGTTAATAATGTTTCATCCATAATTAAGTATTTAATTGTTATTTCAACATCATTCAGATAATATGTTTGGTCGACATGCTGAAGATAATTTTTTCCGATAGCATTTTTTATGCTTGGATTTAATGTAATCGCTAAGGCCAGTTCTCCTATCCCCGGCACTTCGCTCACAGCTAGGGCGACTTGCGGAGATAAATTGATCAGCAGCATAAATGCAATCATCAGCGCGCACAGCGCGCTTAAGGGTTTAGTCACAAAATTGTGGATTCGGCTTTGCTTTTTCAGCTTCACTTTCGCCCGTTCCACCGCAGTATTCAATTGGGCGGGATTTTCATCCAATTCATTTTTATATACAGTAAATTCCTCATACCGGTTCATGATTCCACCTCCATAAGTTCCAGTTTTAACAGCGACAGCGCTTTGCGCTGCCTGGTTGCCACCGTTCCCTGCGGCAACTCCAGTATTTCCGCCGTTTCGGCCAATGTGTATTCGCTGAAATAGCGCAGGGAAATGATCAGGCTCAGCTCCCCGGGCAGCCTTGCGATGGCTTCCTTGATCGGCAGCTTGTCGAAAGTTTCTAGATAGCATTCATCTTCAAGCATCTCCAACGGCTCGCCCTTTTTTCTTCTTAATTCTTTTTTGCATACGTTGATGAGTATGCGCGTGATCCAAGTTTTAAAATACCGCTGCTCTCTCAGCTGCCCGATGTTTTTAAGCGCGCGGTAGATCGCTTCGTCCACAGCTTCCAGCGCGTCCGCTTCGCTGCGCAGATAGACATAGGCTGTCTTGTACAGCCTGCCTTTGATGTCTTCGATTTGAGCAATGATTTCTTCATTTAACGTTTTTATGGCGCCGTCCCCCGTTTGCAGCAAATTTGCTTTTCACCTATTAGAGTCGGTACAAGGCTTTATTTATTTCATGGTTTTAAAAAAGTTCATTTAAATATATATTTTAAAAAAGAACCGCTTTCAATGATGAGCGGCTCCTGTTGTTATCGTAATATGACTTGATGTATTCCGCTTCCTCAGATTAAGCGGTATCGGTTCAATCGCTTTCTGCCGAGCAGTCGTCGGCTAAGATCGCGTGCAATATCCTGTGCAGGTCCATTGCGTCTTTCATCGGCAATGTAATGCAGGAAGCGACCTTTCCTGGCACTTCGCGCACATCCGCTTTTAAGGCTGAACCTTTGGCGGTTAAAAAAACCTCAACAACGCGTTCATCGCCGGTGTTTCTCCTTCTTTCAACGTATCCCTGCGTCTCCAGCTTTTTTAATAGCGGAGTCAGCGTGCCCGAATCCAGATAAAGCCGTTCTCCCAAAGCTTTCACGCTTATTCCGTCTGTTTCCCATAACGCGAGCAGCGTGATGTATTGCGTGTAAGTCAAATCCAAGGGCTCCAGAATGGGCGTATAAAGGCGCATCACCTTGCGGGCGCAGGCATACAAAGGAAAACATAACTGATTGCTGAGCTTTAAGGCTTCGTCTTCCAAAACGGCCTCCCTTAAATTATTTGAGCAGGTTTGCGATATACGGCTCGAT
>DAITPG010000323.1:0-2664 GCA_036833715.1 Eubacteriaceae bacterium
TCATTGATCCATTGCCGCAGGGTCCTTGCACCGATCGTAGTCACCGTTTTATCAAGTACCCATAACAAGCTTCCTTTTTTTTCAAGCGAGCGGATGGTTTCCGTCAATTCAAGATTTTTTTTTGTCGAATAGTCAAGATGCATATAATCCGCATGATTTTGAACGATGATTTTATTGATATGCTTTAAGACTGTTTTTTGCGTTTCTCGCAGATACGAAAAAAGCGCTCCGCAGGATTTGATCACCACTTCATTTTTATCGATGCCGGTTGCGTTTAATGAATAGACATCCAGTTGACGCGTGATTTCCTGCACGCAATTTTCGTAATTATAGTATTTTACTGGGAGCGGTGTAAAAGCTGTTTTACAAATCGTTTCTCCGATATCCCTTATTGCGGCATGCTGATATAATACGGTGTTAATGAGTATTTCCGAAGGCGTAACCATCGAGAGCAAATTTAAAAAATCCGCGTCGGCATTGGCGCCTTCTATCAAACTTGCGTAGGTTTCACCGGTCGATACATCAGTATAGGAAACGCCATACTGCAGCTTGTTGTAATAAACACTCATTAAAAATCGGTTTCCGCTTAAGTCGACCGACTTGCTGTCGGTCACCGTGCCGGAAGTAATGATACGCACAATTTCGCGCTCTACGATCCCTTTCGTTTCCCGTGGATCGCTCACCTGCTCACAAATGGCAACCTTATATCCTTTATCCACTAATTTGGCAATATATGCATCCACGGCATGATAAGGCACACCGCACATCGGCGCTCTTTCTTCCAGTCCGCAATCTTTTCCCGTTAAGGTAATATCGAGAATTTTTGATGATAACACAGCGTCATCAAAAAACATTTCATAAAAATCTCCCAAACGGAAAAAGAGGATTGCATCGGGAACCTGTTCATGAATCTTCAAATATTGCTGCATCATGGGTGTTAATGTTGCCATAAAAATTTCCTTATTTTACTTTATACGATTGTTCCGGTCAAATGAAAGGTTGAAACTCGGTCGATTTTAACGTTGACCGTATCCCCTATTTGGCATTTCCCGCTGAAATTAACGAGCTTATTTGTCATCGTTCTTCCGCTCATCATTTCTTTGTCTGTACGGGATGCGCCTTCCGCAATGACTTCAAGGATTTTTCCGTCATACTGCAAAGCAATTTCATGCATGATTTCGTATTGTAAATTAAGCAAACGCTCAAAACGTTCTTTAGTGATTTCTTTGGGAATCTGATCGCTCATAGTTGCGGCCTTCGTCCCGTTCCTCGGTGAATAGATAAAAGTAAAAGCTGAATCGAACCTGCATTGTTTGATTACATCCAGCGTATTGGCAAAATCATCTTCTGTTTCTCCCGGAAATCCTACAATGATATCCGTTGTAATCGTGATATCCGGAATTTCAGCCCTTATTTTTCGTATAAGTTCGAGATAATCGTCCTTGGTATATTTACGGTTCATAAGCTTTAGGATACGTGTACTGCCAGATTGGAGCGGAAGATGAATATTATTGCAGATATTCTGGTTGTTTTTGATTGAAGCGATTACGTCGTCTGTAAGGTCTTTGGGGTGGGAAGTCATAAAACGGATCCGTTCAAGCTTTTCGATTCGGCTGATGTCCTTTAGTAGCTCAGCAAAGGTGCAGGGTTCCGACAGACCTTTACCGTAAGAATTTACATTTTGCCCCAGCAGCATAATTTCCTTGCAGCCTTCATTCACCAAAGCTTCGATTTCGGCAAGGATATGTTTCTTTTCCCTGCTTTTCTCGCGGCCTCGCGTATATGGCACAATGCAATAGGTGCAAAAGTTGTCGCAGCCGTTCATGATATTAATAAAAGCTTTGTGTCTGTATTCTCTTTGTACTGGCACATCTTCTTCGATGGAATCGGCATCCTCCCATATATCGTAAACCGGTTTACTTGTCAGCAAGTAGCGGTTCAGCAATTCTCCGAATGTGTGCACATTATGTGTGCCGAATATTATATCCACAAATCTGTATTTATTTTTAATAATATCGACAATTTCTTTTTGCTGCATCATGCATCCGCATACCGCAATGGTCATTTCAGGGCGTTTTGCTTTGATCGCTTTAAAATTTCCCAAATTGCCGAAAAATCGGTCGTCCGCATTTTCTCTCACGCTGCAAGTATTGATGATCAGCACATCCGCATCGTTTGGGTCGTTGTTTTTGCTATAGCCTAAATTCGATAAAATCCCGCTTAATTTCTCGGAATCATTTTCATTCATTTGGCAGCCGAAGGTCATGATATGATAAGTTTTCAATTTTGATGTACCTCTAAGTATTGTTAAGATATTATATCATAATTTGCCGATAATAATAAACAATCATCTCTTTGAATTTTTGAAGCATAATGATTATTTATTGACATTTTAATATAAATATAGTATTATATTAAAGCGAGTTCGCGAGGTGTAGCGCAGTTTGGCTAGCGCACATGGTTTGGGACCATGGGGCCGGGGGTTCGAATCCCTTCACCTCGACCAGAATTTTTTGCGGGCCTTTAGCTCAGTTGGTCAGAGCCACCGGCTCATAACCGGTTTGTCCGGGGTTCAAGTCCCTGAAGGCCCACCATAAAACGCTTAAATAAGCCATTTTTGATGGTTTATTTTTTTTGCATTTAATTGCCAAATTGCTAAACTTC
>DAITPG010000324.1:0-2660 GCA_036833715.1 Eubacteriaceae bacterium
CTGCTGAGATATAGGTAGGATATAATGTCTTTGCCAAAAATAAATTGGATCACATAGACGATAGCCGTTAATATCGAAATATGCATCATGATATTCGGTATTCCCCATTTGGGATGCTTTCGTTCGAGTTTATCCAGATATTTCATGTTTCTCGCCTCCGTATATCGATCGGTATCCATTGCGGATTCCTTTATTTCTTATTCTAAAGTATAAAGGAAAATTCTTCTTTTACATACCGTTTTAAACTATTTTAATTTAAGTATCCGTTGATAAACGGCCGTAAAACGGTCATTGACCGTAATGTCCTTGTGGACATGCCCGAAATACCAATGTTTGTATGCGGTTTTATCCTTAATTTCTTCCAAAAAAAGATTCATGGGCAGTTCATCGAACGGTTCATAAAAAGCTTGTATGATCGAAAGAGGGGCCGTATGCGTCAGCACATAATCCACCATCCACTGCCTGTTTTTTAAATTGCTGCGGGCTTCGTTATACTCCTCTGCCGATGGCATTTCTTCCGCCCACCAGCTTTTATGCGGAGTCCGGAACATCTTATCTCTGGAATTGGCGCCGCCCATTGTAAAAAAAGTGAGTCCCTGAATTTCAAAGATTTGTGATCGCATCAAATGCACAATGCCTGAACGCACAAAATGAACTTTCCCCCCGCACCACTCGTTTACGGGATACGAATTCAAAAGATCGAAATTTTCATGATTGCCGTCGATGAATAGAGTCGTATAGCTTTTTTTATCCAGTTCATCGAGCCATTGCCTGCGTTCGGAACTGTTATCCCATACGCCGCCGAAATCGCCGCAGATGATCAAGAAATCCTCCTTCGTCATTTGATTTTCTGCCGAAAACAGCTCTAATTTTTTCATGTCCAAAGGGATATGGGTATCTCCCGTGATATAGATCATAATTTACTTCCTTGATGAGTGATTATTGCATTTTATTTAAATTCTATACGGATGGAGCTTTTTAAAGGACAAAAAAACTCCGGCGTATTTTCCGCCGGAGTTCATTATATCGTTTTAGTTGCTCAATGTCGATAGCGTAAAGAATAAAATCATATCTTCAACGGTCTGCATGGTCTCATCGACATCTGCCTTGGCCTCTTCGGGAATGTCATATTTTTTTAGGGTATCTTCAAGTGAAGTATAATATTCGCTTTTGATTTCCATAGTCTGATTCCTTTCCGTACGAATTTTTTATCGCCTAATAAACGCCGTATTCTTTTACGACATCGATAAGTGCGGCAAAATTGTCCCAGTTGATCTGTCTTGCTCTGAGAATGGATTTTTCGGTATTAAACATAAAGTTTCCGCCCGGTGCCAAGATATCCATCAATTCCTTGGCCTTGTCGCGCACTGTATCGGCAGTTTCGGTTTTTAACGCATTGACAGGGAATAAACCCTGAATGATGTGTTTTTTTCCGACTTTTTCTTTGATAACTTTGGGATCTCCGTATTCAAACTGCAATTCGCAAAGCGGCGGAAGCTCGTCCAGATAATCCAGTGTTCTCATCCAGTTTTCTTCGCAAAA
This sequence comes from Eubacteriaceae bacterium, assembly GCA_036833715.1. Classification (GTDB taxonomy): domain Bacteria; phylum Bacillota; class Clostridia; order Eubacteriales; family Anaerofustaceae; genus JBGMEA01. Next base: position 1,543 of record DAITPG010000324.1, read on the forward strand.
GATATTAACGCCGAATCCCGCATTATGTACTGCCCAGACGGTTTCCTTGAAAGAAGGCCACCAGAATTTTTCAAAGTCCTTGACTCTCATAAAGGTGGGCATATGCAGGGCAAAAAAGATCCTGCTCATGTTATTGGCCGGTACGTTTCTGGGGCAGCCCGATTTGATCATAAGGGGAGTGATCACATCGATCGCCTGTAGCACTTTATCGGGATATCGTTTGATGTCGATCATGGCGCCGGTAAAGGAACGCAGATAATCCGCAAAATAATCGAACGGCGCGCGGCTGATACCGCTCATAAGAGGTATGGTGACTTTATTGTACTTGGCCGATATTTCGGCATTGGCACGGCCAAAAGCCGCTCCGGTGACACCGCAGACATTCATCGCTTTCGCCATGACAAGGGCATTGTGCGGCACCGGCTTTGCAAATTCGGTAAATACGCGCGGAATGACTGTTTCCCATATAAATTTGAGAGGATCGGCAATCAGCTGATCGTATTCGTTATCTTCCATTCCGTTGACATTGGGATGCTGCATAAAACCGTCATCACCCATAACATGCGTTCTGCTGCCGATAATTTTTGATAAATACGGCTGGCCTGGCCACGTGCCGATGATCGTATCCGTGTCATATTGCGCGTTAATCTTGTCCGTGGCATCGATGACTTTGGTGATGCCATACTGCGCATAGCGCAGATCATAGCCTGCGAGCTCCAGCGCAGCGGCTGCGTTGACGCCCAGTTTCACCGGCACCCGTTTAGGAATGATGCCGTTGTAAACATCGGTGAAAAGCTGATTTTTAAACGCGCTGGTTTCCTGCGTTTTTTCGATTGAAGCCATTAAAAAATACCTCCCATTTTTGAATATGAAATTGAGTATAGTTTGATTACATATCATATCATATCATAACTTTTTCAAATTTCAATCAGCTTTGCGGTAAAGGCTCAAATAAAAACAGCCTTCCGATAAAAGGCAGACTGTCAGTTGTTTATTCATCCGAAAGATGGAGCCATTCGGCCAATTTCCATTTGATTTTAATTTCATTGTCCTCAGACTCCGCTGCGGCTTTATCCTGCTCAGTTTCTTCCGTCATGATATTCAAAAAGCAGAGCGGA
>DAITPG010000325.1:0-2652 GCA_036833715.1 Eubacteriaceae bacterium
TCCAGGCCGAACAGGTCGATCTGGTGAAAAGAAGCGAACACGGGGTGATCGTTGACCCGTTTTATCTGACCGAAAACCATATCGTAGCCGACGCGCTCAACTTAATGGAAAAATACCACATTTCAGGCGTGCCCATCGTACGCGGCACCAAACTGGTAGGCATTATAACCAACCGCGACTTGCGGTTTGAAAACGACCCGAATAAACCCATCCATGAAGCAATGACCAAAGACAACCTTATCACCGCGCCCGAGGGGACGACCCTTGCTCAGGCAGAACTTCTCTTAAAGAAGCACAAAATCGAAAAACTCCCCATCGTGGACAAGGACTTCAATCTCAAAGGCCTTATTACCATCAAAGATATCGAAAAAATCATCCAGTATCCCAATTCCGCCAAGGACAGCCAGGGCAGACTTGTTTGCGGCGCGGCCGTCGGCGTGGGAGAAGACAATATGGAGCGTATCGCCGCCTTATATGCCGCCAAAGTGGACGTCATCGTGGTGGATACGGCGCACGGACATTCGGATAACGTAATCCGAACCGTGCGAAAGATCAAAGAAAAATATCCCGATCTGCAGCTGGTCGCCGGCAACGTCGCCACGGCCGACGCTACAGAGGAACTCATCAAAGCGGGTGCGGACGCCGTTAAGGTCGGCATCGGGCCGGGCTCCATCTGCACCACGCGTGTGGTCGCAGGCATCGGCGTTCCGCAGATCACAGCCATCATGGACTGCGCCGAAGCTGCATCAAAATATAATATTCCCATCATCGCCGACGGCGGCATCAAATATTCCGGGGACATCACCAAGGCCATAGCGGCCGGCGCGTCTACGGTAATGATCGGCAGCCTGCTGGCCGGTACGGACGAAAGCCCGGGCGAAACGATCATTTTTCAGGGCAGACGCTTTAAGTCGTACCGAGGCATGGGCTCCATCGGTGCCATGGCGCAGGAAAACGGCAGCAGCGACCGCTATTTTCAGGAAGGACAGAAAAAACTGGTACCCGAGGGAGTGGAAGGGCGCGTTGCCTTTAAGGGCTCCGTCGCTGAGATCATTTTTCAGCTTGTCGGCGGCCTGCGCTCCGGCATGGGCTACTGCGGCTGCGCCAATATCAAAAACCTCATCACCGATACGCAGTTTATGAAGATTACGATGGCTTCGCTTACCGAAAGCCATCCGCATGATATTACCATCGTAAAAGAGTCTCCAAACTATACAAGGGAGTTTTAGGAATGACACAAAAAGAAACCGTCATCGTACTGGATTTCGGCGGACAATATAATCAGCTGATCGCCAGACGCGTGAGAGAAAACAGCGTCTACTGCGAAGTGCTGCCGTATGACACACCCATCGAACGCATCAGGGAAAAGAACCCCCAGGGCATCATTTTTACGGGCGGTCCTTCGAGTGTTTACGCCGAAAACGCGCCGAAATGCTCTATGGACGTGTACGAGCTGGGCATCCCGGTGCTGGGCATCTGCTACGGCATGCAGCTGCTGGCATTGCAGTTTGGCGGCGCTGTGAAGCACTGCGATGTGAGCGAGTATGGCCGGGTGCGCGTCGAAGTTTCGTCTCACCCTTTATTCGAAGGGACGGAAAAAAGCTTCAACAGCTGGATGAGCCACACGGATTTTGTGAGCGAGGTGCCGCAGGGCTTTGTGACGCTTGCCAAAACCAATGATTGCCCCAACGCGGCCATGGCCAACGAGCAAAAGAAGCTGTATGCCGTGCAGTTTCATCCCGAGGTGACTCACTGCGAATTCGGAGAGAATATTTTAACCAACTTTTTATATAATATCTGCGGTTTAAAAGGCAGCTGGTCCATGAAAGACTTCGCCGCAAGAAAGATCGCGGAGGTCAAGGAATCGGTGGGGAATAAAAAAGTGCTGTGCGCGCTGAGCGGCGGCGTGGATTCGTCCGTGGCGGCGGTGCTGGTGCACAAAGCCATCGGAAAAAACCTCACCTGCATATTTGTCGACCACGGCTTGCTGCGCAAGGGCGAGGGCGAAAGCGTCGAAAAGGTATTCAGAGAAAAATTCGATATGAACTTCATCAAGGTGGATGCATCCGAGCGGTTTTTCAATGCATTAAAGGGCGTCACCGATCCCGAAGCCAAGCGCAAGATCATCGGGCGCGAATTTATCGCGGTCTTTGACGAGGAATCCAAAAAGATCGGCGGCGTTGATTATCTGCTGCAAGGCACCATTTATCCGGATGTGATCGAAAGCGGCAGCAAAAACGCGGCGGTCATTAAAAGCCATCACAATGTCGGCGGCCTGCCGAAGGACATGGCGCTAACGTTGATCGAGCCGTTGCGTGAACTGTTCAAGGACGAAGTTCGCAAGGTGGGGCGCGAACTCGGAATCGATGAAGAGATCGTGAGCCGTCAACCGTTCCCGGGCCCCGGTTTGGGCATCCGCGTGATCGGCGAAGTGACGCGCGAAAAAGTTGAGATATTGCAAAACGCCGACTATGTCTTCCGCGAAGAGATCCTAAACAGCGACTACAAAAACAGCATCTGGCAGTATTTCGCGGTGCTGCCGGGCAATCGCACGGTGGGCGTGATGGGGGACGAACGCACCTACGATTACACCATCGGGCTGCGGGCGTTCACGAGCGTGGACGGCATGACGGCCGACTGGGCGCGCATCTA
>DAITPG010000326.1:0-2626 GCA_036833715.1 Eubacteriaceae bacterium
CTTCCGAATTTTGAAGAATTGGGATTCGGGAAATATTTTACCGATCATATGCTGATCATGAAGTATGATGAAAAATCGGGATGGGAGAGCGCAGAAATCAAAGAATACGGGCCGATTTCATTGAATCCCAGCGCGCTTGTTTTTCATTACGGTCAGGAAACGTTCGAAGGCATGAAAGCATACAAAAATAACGAAGGCGTAATTACTTTATTTCGGCCGAAAGATAATTTTGAACGCATGAACCGTTCAAACGACAGAATGTGCATGCCGCACGTGGATGTTGATTTTACGCTTGAGGCCCTAAAAAAATTGCTTACGATAGACAGTCGCTGGATACCAACCAAAGAAGGAACTTCACTTTATATCCGGCCGTTTATGATTGCAACCGAAGAATGCCTGGGCGTTAAGATATCAGCGGAGTATTACTTTATGATCATTCTCTCTCCGGTAGGCTCTTATTATGCCGAAGGTCTTCAACCCACCAACATTTATGTGGAATCGCATTATGTGCGCGCCATGGAAGGCGGAACCGGGGAAGCCAAATGCGGGGGCAATTATGCCGCCAGCTTAAAACCCTACGAAACGGCAAAGAAAAAAGGGTATTCCCAAGTTTTGTTTTTGGACGGAACAGAAAAAAAATATATCGAAGAAGTCGGCACATCCAACGCATTTTTTGTAATCGATGATACGATCATCACATCGCCTTTGGGTGGAACGATCCTTCCCGGAATAACCAGAGATTCCATTATTAAAATAGCCAAAGATAAAGGTTACAAGGTGGAGGAAAGAAGACTGTCCATTGCCGAGATTTTTGAAGCTTCCGAAAAAGGCCTTTTAAAAGAAGCCTTTGCCAGCGGAACAGCTGCAGTCATTTCGCCCATAGGCAAACTGACCTATGAAGGAAAAACAATAGAGATCAATGATAATCAGATCGGAAAAATCTCTCAGGAATTATATGACACGCTCACTTCTATTCAGACGGGAAAAGCAGAAGATACCTACGGATGGGTAGTAAAAGTAAATTAACATAAAGCAATAGGAATAAGTACAGAATTGAAGAAGCTGATTTCAGCTTCTTTGTATTCATTAAGGAATAAAAAACATGGTAAAATTGATGTCACCCGCAGGCGATCTTCAAAAATTAAAATATGCAGTTTTATACGGTGCCGACACAGTTTATCTTGGCGGCAAGGATTTTGGTATGCGGGCGAATGCGGGCAATTTTTCGGATGCGGATTTATGCGAAGGAATCGAATTTGCGCACAAAAACAATGTATCTGTTAACGTGACAATGAATATCGCCGCACGAAATTACGACATCAAGCCCATGGTTGCTTATGCGAAAGAACTTCACCAAATGGGTGCGGACGGACTTATCGTTGCGGACCCCGGCGTAATCTATGCAATCAAAAACGCGGTCCCGGATATGTTTCTGTCTCTTAGCACTCAGTCCAATACGACTAATTTCGAAAGCCTTCACTTTTGGAAAAAAAACGGGATAGGAAGAGTCGTACTGGCAAGAGAGCTGTCCTTTGAACAGATCAAAGAAATAGGTTTAAATAAACCCGTCGGTATGGAATTGGAAGTTTTTGTTCACGGTGCCATGTGTATTTCCTATTCGGGTAGATGTTTGTTAAGCAATTATCTGACCGGCAGAGATTCCAACAGAGGAGATTGCGCGCAGCCTTGCAGATGGCAGTACTCGTTATCGGAGAAAACTCGGGACGGCCAATATTTTGATATCGAAGAAGATGACAAAAGAACTTTTATTTTCAATTCAAAAGATCTGTGCCTTATCGAACATATCCCTCAGTTAATGGAAGCGGGCATTGACAGCTTAAAGATCGAGGGACGGATGAAGAGCATTTTCTATGTCGCTACAGTAACCAATGCCTATAAAGAAGCGATCCGCAGAGCTTCAGACAAATCCAAAGAATATGTTTGGCAGGATCTTTATTATGAATTGACCAGCGTCAGCCACAGGCAATATACAAAAGCTTTCTTTTTTGGAAATGCGGATGCCAATGCACAAAATTACGGTTCTTCGAGCTATGTGCGCAACTATGATTTTATTGCTGAGGTCAGCAAGGAAACCGATGAAAACGGCATGACGGAAATTATTCAAAAAAACAAATTTTCGGTAGGCGATGAAATTGAAGTGATCAGTCCGGGTAAAGCAGCAAAAATCGCGAAGGTCTCGAAATTGACCGATCTTGATTTCAATGATCGAATGGACGCTCCGCACGCGGAAGAGGTATTGTTTTTGAAAACAGAGCCGGTTTTAAAGCTTATGAAAGCGGATTTAATAAGACGAAAATGTTTACATCTTTAAAAAAGACAAATTCGCTTTAAATCTATTTTTTACCGTGGTAAAATATATCTAATGATATTTATAACCGAAAAGAGGAAAAATATATGAAAACCGAACTTACAGTCGGATTGTCAAACAGACACTGTCACTTAACGACACAGGATATTGAAAGCTTGTTTGGCGAAGGGTATACACTCACTTGGATCAAGGATCTCTCCCAGCCCAACCAATATGCAAGCAATGAAACAGTCGATATAATCGGACCGAAAGGAACAATTCCCGGCGTAAGAATTCTTGGCCCTGCCAGACCGATCT
>DAITPG010000327.1:0-2587 GCA_036833715.1 Eubacteriaceae bacterium
GCGCGGCGAGCCTGACCTTCTCCGCCGAAAGGTATCAAAACCAAACCGTGCTCACCGTCACCGACGACGGCATCGGCATCGCACCGCATGAGATCGGCCGCATCTTCGACAAGGGCTTTGTCGGCACCAACGGCAGGCGCGACGAAAAATCCACGGGCATGGGTCTGTACATCTGCAAAAAGCTGTGCGACAAGCTGGGTTTGGGTCTTTCGGCTTCGTCTGCCCTCGGCAAAGGCACCCAAATAAGCATAGCATTTCCGCATAACTCCATGACGGATATTTTTTAAGCGTCAGTGCGAGTCATCCGTCGGGATACGCTTGAAAAGCCTGTTTGAATCATAATGCAAAGTAAGTCAAATAACGGAATCCAATAATAATAAAACCATCCAACCGTATATTTCATGATTGGTTGTTTCATTCAGCGCAATCTTATAAAACGTAAAAAACCGTTAATCAATCTAAATGGCATAAACCGCTTTCTGAGCATCGGCTGATGAAATTTCTAATGCCGATTCCGTAAGTTCTGTCTTATGAAAATCACAAGTGCTAGGCGCAATTTTATGTGACAATACAGATCAAGTTTTTCTTCAACGCTGCGGCCATAGCTTCTCAGTCGATCCTTTAAAAAAGCCCTAAACCTTACAAAACTGTAAGCTTACGGTAAGCAAACAAAATGGCACGCAACCCTCAGCCTTGGTACAATAAACCCATCAAGTTACGATGGAGGTAAAAATTGGAACAAATTCTTAAAACCGAAAAAATAGAAAAATATTACGGCAATAAGGGCAACATCACCAAAGCGCTCGACCAGGTGAGCTTCGGCGTTGCCGAGGGCGAATTCGTGGGCATCATGGGGGCATCCGGCAGCGGCAAAACCACGCTGCTCAACTGCATCTCCACCATCGACACCGTCAGCAGCGGGCACATCTACATCCGCGGAGTCGATATCACCGCCATCAACAGCCGCGGTCTCTCCCGCTTCCGCCGGGAAGAGCTGGGCTTCATCTTTCAGGACTTCAACCTGCTGGATACCATGACGGCCTTCGAAAATATCATCCTGCCGCTGAGCATTTCTTCGGTGAATCACCGCGAAGCCGAAAAAAGGGTCAATGAGATCGCGGCCAAACTCGACATCGCCGATATTTTAGGCAAATACCCCTACCAGATGTCCGGCGGGCAGCGCCAGCGCGTAGCCGCAGCCCGCGCAATCATCACCCATCCGGCGCTCATCCTTGCCGACGAGCCTACGGGCGCGCTCGATTCCAAATCGTCCCGCGTGCTGCTCGAGAGCATGATGCACCTCAACGAAGAATTCAACGCTACTATTTTGATGGTCACGCATGACGCTTTTGCAGCCAGCTACTGCAAGCGCATTCTGTTCATCAAAGACGGCAAAATTTTTAATGAGATCCATAAGGTGGGCTCCTCCCGCAAGGAATTTTTTGCGGATATCATCGAAGTGGTATCCCTGCTGGGAGGTGACGCAGGCAATGTTCTTTAAACTCTCGCTTCGCAACGTTAAAAAAAGCTTTAAAAATTATATGCTCTATTTCGCCACACTGGCGTTTGCCGTGTGCGTGTTCTATGTGTTCAATTCGGTGGAAGCGCAGCAGGCTATGCTCAACCTTTCGGAATCTTCCGCCAATGTGCTCAAAAACATGACCAATCTCATCGGCATGATCTCGGTCTTTGTATCCTTTGTGCTGGGTTTTCTGATCTTATTTGCCAACAACTTTCTGATCCGCCGCCGCAAAAAGGAGCTGGGCCTGTATATGACGCTCGGCATGGGCAAGGGTGCCATCTCGCGCATTTTGATCATCGAAACGCTCATCATCGGAATGTTTTCGCTGGCGGTCGGTCTCGCGGCGGGCGTCTTCTGCTCGCAATGGCTTTCGATCTTTACGGCCAAGCTGTTTGAAGCCGATATGACCCGATATGTGTTTATCTTTTCGACCCAGGCCTTTTATAAGACGCTGCTGTACTTCGGCATCATCTTTCTGCTGGCCATGCTGCTGAGCACCTTCGCGATTTCGCGTTACAAGCTCATCGACCTGATCACCGCCGAAAGGCAAAACGAGCAGCTCAAGCTGCGCAGCGTGCCGCTGACGATCGTTTTATTTATTCTCTCGATCGGATTTCTGATCACCGCATATGTGATGGTCGTTCGCAACGGCCTTTTCAATCTGGATAACACCCTTACCATCGAGATCATTCTGGGCTCCATCGGCACATTTTTGTTCTTCGCCTCGCTTTCCGGCTTTTTTCTTAAAATGAGCCAGATGAACAAACGCCGATATTATAAAGGACTCAACATGTTTATCCTGCGCCAGGTCAACAACCGCGTCAATACGGCGTTTATCTCGATGTCGTTTATCTGTCTGATGCTGTTTTTCACCATCGCCATTTTATCCGGCGGGCTGGGCATCAACGGCGTGATGAGCGCGTCCATCCAAAACTCCCTTCCGTTTGATGTAACGATCAAGAATTATGATTCAAGACCCATCGATGCCTATTTCGAAGATGCGGGACTAAGCATCAGCGACTACACCGATAAAACCTACGATTATCAGGTCTATCAGAAAAAAGG
>DAITPG010000328.1:0-2552 GCA_036833715.1 Eubacteriaceae bacterium
TCATCTGCCCCAAAAACTGCCGCGCGTAGGCGGACAGGCTTTCGACATAGCGCCGCTGCCCTTCCGCGTAAATGGTGTCAAACGCCAGGCTCGATTTTCCCGAGCCGCTGAGCCCCGTAAATACGATAAACTTATCTCTGGGTATTTCTAGATCTATATTCTTTAAGTTGTTTTCTTTTGCGCCTTTAATTTTTATGCTGTCTGCCATTGGTTAACTCCGTTTCGTACTTTTGATTGTACCATATTGCCGCTTTTTTTGCAAAAAACGCATGGATCAATTATAAATTTGTATGCTCGGCTTCTCTGTCGCTAAATACAGTCCAAAGCGCGCAGCGCCCGATTTTTACAACTGCCGCGCGTATCATTCTTCGCCGCATGCGTTTGCTCAAAGCGGCAACAGATTCAGATGCGCGGATGCAATTTTCAATCAATCCCTAAGCAAGAGATTACTGAATAAAACATATTTTCGAATGGATTCAATTTATTAGAACATATATTCTATATCATACCGAATTTTGAAGAAAATATCAACAGGATTACTTAAAATTTACGCTTTTTTGTCATAGAATCAACACGATGTGCTATAATACAGTATCGTCTTGTATCTAAACAAAGAACGAGAACGGAGGAAAACAAATGAGAAACAAAAAGACCTTATTCATGGTGCAGTTTTCGCTGCTCCTGGCGATTGAAGCGATTTTCTGCTTCACGCCGCTCGGCTCTGTGCCGATAGGACCGATCGTGGCAACGCTCGCGATGGTGCCCGTCGTCATCACCGCCATTTTGCTCGGTACCAAAGCCGGTACTTTCATGGGATTTTTCGCAGGACTTTTCAGCTTTATCGTCTGGACCTTTATGACACCCTCTCCCGTCGTAGCCTTTGTGTTTACGCCTTTTTATTCGCTTGGACCTGTCCAGGGGAATTTTTGGAGTCTGGTGATCTGTTTTGTCCCGCGCATCTTAGTCGGCACGGTAACCGGATTGTGCTATAACGCACTCAAAGACAAAAAAATCAAAGACATTTTTGTGTACGGCTTCAGCGCCCTGCTGGGCAGCCTCACCAACACCGTATTGGTGCTGGGCGGCATTTATCTTTTCTTCGGAAGGGAATATGCCAGCGTCAACGGCGTGGAATTCAGCCTGCTGCTGGGCATCATCGGCACCGTGGTTTTAACCAACGGCATTCCCGAAGCGGTCATTTCTTGGATCGCGGCGTACGCCGTATGCAAGCCGCTCAAAAAAGTACTTAAAAAAGATTAAACTGTTCGGCATATTCTTAATTTAAAGGATTGATCGGAGGAAAAATTGTTATGCTGATGGCCATCGACGCCGGCAACACCACAACCGAGATCGGCTTGTTCGAAGGGGATAAGCTGAAAGCCAATTTCAGATACATTACGAAGATCGCGCGCACATCGGATGAAATGGCCGTGATGTACCAAAACTTTCTGGCGTTCAAAGACATCCGGTTCAGCGATGTGACGGATGTGATCATATCCAGCGTGGTGCCGGACATCAATTACAGCTTAACGAGCACGATCATCAAATATTTCAACATCAATCCGCTGATGGTGGGCCCGGGCATCAAAACGGGCATCAAGATCAAGACGGAAAACCCCAAGGAAGTGGGCGCCGACCGCATCGTGGATGCCGTGGCGGCCTATACGCTGTACGGCGGCCCCGTGATGGTCGTCAATTTCGGCACGGCAACTAGGTTCGATTACATAACCGAGGATGCCGTGTTCGGCGTGGCGATCACTTCCCCGGGGATTCAGATATCGGCGGACGCGCTTTGGACCAACGCGGCCAAGCTTCCCAAGATCGAGATCGAAAAGCCCAAAAGCATTCTGGCATCCAATACCATCACCAGCATGCAGGCGGGGCTTGTGTACGGCTATATCGGCCTGGTGGAATATATCATCCGTCAGGTAAAGGAAGAGACCGGCATCGAGGCCATCAAAACGGTTGCCTGCGGCGGATATGCCAAGGTAATCGTGCCCAATACCAAATCCATCGACATCTACAACCCCATGCTTACGCTGATGGGACTGAAAATCATCTATGACAAAAACAAAGCTTGATTTCTTTTCGGAAAATTTAAAAGTCAATGACGCCTGCCTTGCGCCGCTGGCCGGGGTCACCGACCTTCCGTTCCGCCGCATCTGCCTCGAATACGGAGCGGGCATCATGGTCACGGAAATGGTCAGCGCCAAGGGTTTGTTTTACAATAACAAGGCGACGGAAAAGATGCTGGAGCTTGCCGCCGAGGAGCGTCTCACGGGCGTGCAGATCTTCGGCAGCGAGCCCGATGTGATGAGCGAAGCCGTCAAGCGGTACCTTAATGAAAGCGAGTTTGCATTCATCGACATCAATATGGGCTGCCCCGTCCGCAAGGTGGTCGCCAACGGTGAGGGCAGCGCGCTGCTGGCCGAACCCGAAAAGTTGTTTGCCGCCGCAAGCGCGGTGGTAAAGGCGTCGGATAAACCCGTGAGTGCCAAAATACGCATCGGCTTTGGCGGAGTTATCAATTGCGCGCAAAACGCAAAGCTGCT
>DAITPG010000329.1:0-2550 GCA_036833715.1 Eubacteriaceae bacterium
ATCGCGGGCAGCTATGTGACCAGCGGCACTGTCACCCGCAAAGAAAAGGTGCGCGTCATCCGCGCCGGCATCGTGCTTGCGGATTCGACCGTTTCCTCGCTCAAGCGTTTCAAGGACGATGTGCGTGAAGTGGCCACCAATTACGAATGCGGCATCGGCGTCGAAAAATTCAACAACCTCAAAGAAGGGGATATCCTCGAATTCTATAAAATGGAAGAAGTACCCCGCAATTAAAAGGGAGGTATCCGTTTATGACCATCCGTATCGAAAGGGTCAACGAAACCATCAAGGAAGAATTGACCCGTCTGATCACCTATGAACTCAATGATCCCCGCACAAAAAATACCGTCATCGGCGTAACATCTGTAAAAACCACGCCGGACATGAAGCATTGCAAAGTATATATCAGTGTTTATGCCGATAAGCAAAAGCAAAAAGAGATCATGGAGGTTTTGGAAAAAGCCAAAGGTTTTTTAAGAAAAAACATTGCGGCCATCCTTACCACGCGCTATGCGCCCGAGCTCCATTTTGAGACGGACAATTCCATCGATCACGCCATGCATATCGACAAACTGCTGAGAGAAATCAATCATGACCAATAATACGCTCCGTGAGATCGCTCAAACCTTGACCGCCGCCCAAAGCATCCTCATCTTCGCCCATAAAAACCCGGACGGAGACGCCATCGGCAGCGCCGTATGCGCGGGACTGATGCTAAAAAGTCTGGGCAAGGACGTCGATTACGCCCTGCAGGAAGATTTAAAGGGCATTGCGGCGATCTTTGACGAGCTTAAGGACCCGTGCGCTTCGTTTAAACAGCATTATGACATCGGGCTGGTTGTGGATACCTCCACGCCTGATTACATCTATAACAGCGAGCTGCTCGGGCGCTGCGCCAAAATACTGTTGATCGACCATCATCTTTCCAATGACGGTTTCGGCGATCTACATTTTGTAGAGCCCGATTCCGCCGCGGCAGGCGAACTCATCTACGCCTTGTCGGGCGAGCTGGGTGTTTCGCTTACGCCGGATATGGCAAGAGCCCTGTATGTTTCCCTTTCGGAGGATACGGGCAACTTTACATATTCAAACACTACCTCCCGCACGCACCGGATCGTATCGGAATTGTATACGATCGCGGACGATTATTACCTCATCAAAGACCGCATCAAAATGTATGACGCATCCAGACTGCTTCTGATGAAGGCCGTGCTTGACAATACCGAGTATTATCATCACAACCGGCTCATCATCGCTTCGCTCCTCATTGACAACGGCATCCTCGATTACCTCGGCCAAGAAGTCGATACCGAGGGCATCATCGATATCATCCGCAAGGTGAAGGAATGCAGGCTGGCCGTTTTCATCAAACAAAAGGACGCGGAGACCTTCAAAATATCGATGCGCAGCAATGACAGCGCCATCGACGTTGCCGAATTTGCCAAACGCTTCGGCGGAGGCGGACATATCAAAGCGGCCGGCTTCGATTTTAAAGGCACGCATGAAGCGCTCACAAAAATATTCGTGGATTACGCGGGTAGCTTATGGACGGATTTATAGCAGTCAACAAACAGCAGAACATGACCAGTCATGATGTCTGTTTTAAATTGAAAAAAATATTAAGGCCCGATAAGATCGGCCACACCGGCACGCTGGACCCCATGGCCTGCGGCGTGCTTGTCGTTATGCTCGGCAATGCCGTGCGCCTCTCCGAATACCTCGTCACCGATAACAAGGAATATATCGCAGGCATCCGATTTGGACAGACCAGCGACACCGAGGACGCCTGGGGCAATATCTTGACTCAAACAGAGCCCGATTTCACCCTGCCGATGCTCAGCGACGCGCTGCTGAAATTCACGGGCAAGATCAAGCAGGTGCCGCCGATGTACGCGGCCATCAAGCACAAGGGTAAGCATCTGTACGAATATGCCAGGGACGGGCAGACGATCGAATTGCTGCCCCGTGATATCGAAATCTACGCGCTGGAGCTGTTGTCCGAGGATCTTCCGCGGGAGGCTTTGTTAAAAGTCGCCTGCTCCAAAGGAACCTATATACGCGCGCTATGCCGCGATATCGGCGCGGAACTCGGCTGCGGCGCGCTGATGTCTTCGCTCAACCGCGTTAAAACCGGAGATTTCGGCATTAGTAACGCGTTTACCATCGATGAGATCGAAGAGCTGCACGCGCAGGGACGACTGTCTGAGGCGATATTGCCGCCTGAGCGGCCGCTTGCGCATTTCCCGCGCGCCGATGTGCGGCCCGAAAGCGCCCGTATCGTTTACGGAGGCAATCTGTTGATTGCAAAAAATCTTCTTCATCCGTATGAAGAGATCGCCGAGGATGCGTTTGTGCGCATTTATCTGGCCGACCGCTTCATCGGCATAGGCAAAAAACAACCGCAGGGCATTAAGCCCGTAAAAATATTTCCGCAGAAATAATTCAACATAATTGCTTGATCAGAGGGATAAGGCATGGAAATCATCACAAATTACAAAGCGCCTTTTGAAAGCAGCCTTCCGGTCGCCGCCGCGCTGTTCCGCGACGGCG
>DAITPG010000330.1:0-2547 GCA_036833715.1 Eubacteriaceae bacterium
ATCGCCGGCATCGAGTACGTCGCCGCGTTGAGCGGATACGATTCGTTGAGTTCCTCGCAGGAAGGCAGCGCATCCATCTCACGGCTTAAAGCGTCGGAAGCAGCTATCTGCAGCAGCGCGTCAAATAAAATTTCATCTTTATTGTTCATAACACTCACCATCTTTGCGAAGCTGCTCTTTTAGCGCCTTGCGCGCCCTGTTGAGCCTCACTTTGACATTTTCTGCCGAAATCCCCAAAATGCTTGCGATCTGTTCGTTGGTATAATTCATCGTGGCTTTTAAATATAATATATCCGCATAAGGCTTGTTAAGTTTCTCGATGGACGCGGTGATTTTTTCACAGGCGTCTTTTGCGGCCATATCGGTGAAAACGGGTTCTTTCTGCTCGGAATAATCCAGATAGTCTTCGATGGATTCCTCTTTGTTTCTTTTTTTCTTTCGGATCATATCATAAGAAATGTTTCTTACTATAATAACGACGAAACCCCTTGTTTGGTAACAATCAATTTCATTAATTTTATCGATATGATCGATAATGCGCAGCATTGCTTCGGAAACGGCGTCTTCTGCCATCAAATTATCATGAAGGATGCTGTTTGCGATATAGAGCATCGTTCCGCGGTAGAGGCGATAGATGTTTTCTATCTTGCTCCGGTGTTCTTCATTTTCGATTGTCATTACCATTAAAAGCAAAATCAAAGCCCTCCCAAATCCAATGTCGCGATCTGTGGTTATTTGTCCCATTATATCATATCAGCAGGCAAATTCGATTGCTGCGGGATCATTTCCGCAAATAAAAAACACCGGAAAATCCGATGCTTGATTTGTTATGTTTGAAATCTTCAATATCTGACCGATGATTTATTTGGGCATAATTTTAATGATGTGTTCAGTTGCCGTAATAGATATGACCGCGCCCAAAATCGAAGTAATGATAGCCCATGTATCCGATTTGATAAGGGTCGCGCCGATCAAGGCGACGCCGGCTCCCGCCACGACCATAATCACACTTCCCAAAGCCTGCTCGCTCATTAAAAATCTGATCAAATCATTAAAACTCTTGCCGTTTCCGCCTTCTTGCATAATGCCTCGCTACTTGGTTGTTTTTTTTCATGTTATAGTTAATTTGTTGCTTTGTCAATAGTTTTGTCAGCTCTTTTCGAAATTATTATGAAATATACAAACCGCATTATGGTTTTTTAAATTTCATTGCCTGAATGTTATTGACAAAAAAATCGAAAAAAGATATTATTGTTAGTAATAGTAAAGATGTTACTATTTCATTTTGTTGATTTTGAGGATTCATATTTTTTTATTTTTTTGGGAAAATAATTGAATGATCGTAAAGATCCATTTAAAGCACGTATGCCGATTGCCGGCTCATCTGTTTCGTTGCAAGGATAATCTGACGAAAGCATGGTGACGGGAGCGGAACGATTATTTTCCGATTATGAAAAAAATCAACCGAATCGAATCAAACATTTAAACTGGAGGAACCCAAATAATGATCATTATTGGTGAAAAAATCAATGGCTCCATCCCTTCCGTCAAGAAGGCAATAGCCGAAAAAGATGCCGATTTCATCCGTAACCTGGCAAGAGTTCAGGATGCTGCCGGCGCTACCTTCATCGATGTATGCGCATCGGTGGCAGACGAAATCGAAGTCGAAACCATGAAATGGCTCATCGACCTTGTCCAGGAAGTAACGGACAAGCCGATCGCCGTAGACAGCCCGAACACCCGCGGATGCGTAGAATGCATGGCATTCTGCAACAAACCCGGTTTGTTGAACTCCGTTTCTTTGGAAGGCGACAAGATCGAAGTTGCATTCCCTGTACTGGCCGCTAATCCCGGCTGGGAAGTTGCCGCTCTTTTGAATGACGACAGCGGAATCCCGCAGACGGCTGCAAAACGTCTTGAAGTTTTCGACAAAATCATGGAAAAAGCCAAAGAATACGGCATCGATCCTTCCCGCTTCCACATCGACCCGCTCGTTGAAATGCTCTGCACTTCCGATGATGGAATCGCTATGGTAGTTGAAGTTATCAACAAGATCAAAGAAAAATTCCCGACGATCCATGTAACGGGCGCAGTCAGCAACATTTCTTTCAATCTCCCCGTTCGCAAACTTGTCAATCAGGCATTCATCGTTCTCGCTATGAACGCAGGCATGGACAGCGCAATCCTTGACCCGCTCAACAGAGACATGATGGGCATGATTTTTGCTACCGAAGCTTGCCTGGGCATGGATGAATTCTGCATGGAATACATCTCAGCCTACAGAGACGGTATTTTCGGACCCGTTAAATAACTTGCTTTTCAAGATCAAGCGGATGAGGATTCTTCCGCTTGATCTATGAATACGATTTCGAAGGCTCTGTCCTGCTCAAAATTGGTCTGACATCCGTACGCGTTCGAAATTACATGCATTCAATTTTATTTGCCTTAGTCAGAATGAACTTTTAAGTTCACTAGTATAAAAGGAGGATTTTAAATGTCAAAGATCACCGAAGTAAAAGCAGCCGTAGAAACCGGCAAAACCAAACT
>DAITPG010000331.1:0-2542 GCA_036833715.1 Eubacteriaceae bacterium
TCGATGGCGCAGTCCCACAGCTCGTTGGGCGTGTTGTTATTGATACGCAGAGAAACGGTGGGGTCATGCAGTTTTAGACGGCCCACGGTTTCCAGCACCATAAACGATACGGGATTGGATGCGTCCTTGCCGGTATCGGGATCAATGCCGCCGATGGTGGTATGGTGGTAGGTAACGCCGATGCCGGTGTAAGCCGCGATCCTGGGATTGGATGCGCGATAGAAGCAGTTGGATTTAAGGAAAAACGCATCGACGATCTCCTGCGCGCTGTCCATGGTGAGCCGGCCCGCGGCCAGGTCTTCCTTTAAATAGGGCCAGGTATATTGATCGAATCGTCCGAAGGCCAGCGCGGGATGTCTTGCTTCCATGTAGAGCAGCACCTGATACAGTATGGTCGCCTGGCAGGCTTCCCAAAAGGTGCGCGCGGGATTTTCGGATATCCACAAAAGGCTCTCGCTCATGGCAGTCAGTTCGGCCTTGCGTTTTTCGTCCGCGCAATCTTTGGCTTTATCTTCGCAGGCCTTTGCGTAGTTTTTGATCATGGCCGTCGCCGCGTCGCAAACGATGGTCACGGATTTATAAAACAGGTAACGGTTGACATCATCACCCATGATGCTGCCCCTGCGTTCATCCATCCAGCTTTGCGCCTGCGCCCGAATGGCGCCGTAGCCGGTTTTTAAGATCTTTTCGTATCCTGCTACTAGATGCCCGGTATGGATGGGCGCGCGGAAGGAAAGGCCCGTCTCACAGAGGTTTAACGCCGCAACTTCTTCAAAGCCGTCCGGCGACCATGAATCGATATAGGAGGTGAATGTGTTGTCTTTCCAAAAATCTTTGACGGACAGGATCTTTTCGCGTTCCTCGGCGCTGATGGTCAAATGCACACCGGAAGGATCGGTGCGGTGATACAGGCCGTCGTCTTCGGCTTTCCACAGGCTCATCTCTTCCAGTTCCTGATACAGCCAGCCGGCGTCCCAATCCGGCCACATGCCGCTGCCTAAAAAGTTTTTGCCGATATTGCCTACGATCAGCTCAAAATCCTCCACCCGGCAGGTCATATTTGCGCAGATGTCATCCGTTGCCGTTGCGATTTTGATCGGCGGCGGCAGCTTGGCATTCTTCTTATGGGATTGCGTGACGGCTAATGCCCTTTCGGCGTCGATTTGAATCACCCTGTCGCGTACCAGACGGTGCATAAGATCGATGCGGTCGGTGACTTTTTTAAATTGATACATGCTAAATCCTCCTCTTTCTGTAAAAGATAGCCTGGGCGTTGAAAGTTTTTTTAATGAATCACGGCATTTAAACCGTAGCTTTTCATAAGGGAGAGATGCCGCTGCATTTGTTCATCGGACGGCGGCTCAATATTGGTGAGCTTATACTTTTCACCGATCCTCTCGTATTTAGACGCCCCCATTTTATGATAAGGGAGCAGCTGTACCGTTTGGACGGCGTTCCCCAGCGAGGCGATGAATTGCGCCGTCGCGGTAAGATTTACGGTATCGTCATTGAGCTTGGGGATCACCGGCACACGTATTTGAAACTTGCCGCCTTTATGGGCGATGAATTTGGCGTTTTCCAAAATCAGCTCGTTGGGCACGCCCGTAAAGCGTTTGCTTTTTTTACTGTCCATATGCTTCAGGTCATATAAAAACAGATCGACGTACGGAAGGATACGCTCGTACCGGTCGCTCGGCGCGTATCCGGTGGTATCCAGACAGACCGATATCCCGTCCTCCCCGCATTTCTTGGCAAGTGCGAGAGTGAACTCAAATTGCTCCATCGGTTCGCCGCCGGAGATAGTGACACCTCCGTTATGCTTATAAAACCTTTTGTCCTTTAGGATTCGCGCAAACGCTTCGTCAACGGTGATCTCATACCCCGTGGACTGCAGCGCTTTGGCGTAACACACCTTGACGCAAGCAAGGCAGTTGTCGCATTTGCTTCGGTCGATGGCCGCGGTGGGCGTCTCTTTGTCCGTTTCGGCGGAAGAATCGTCGGCACTTGCGGAAATCGCGCCCCTTGGGCAGGCGCTGATGCATCTGCCGCATTGAATAACACCGACGCAGCGGAGCCGCGTATAGGATAATTGAAAGCGATCCTGCTGCGATTCGGGGCTGTGGCACCATAGGCAGGATAGCGGACATCCCATTAAAAAAACGGTCGTTCGGATCCCCGGGCCGTCGTGAACCGAAAAACCCTGTATGTCGTAAACATGGCCTATAAAATTGCCATCCGTCATTATGTAACTCCGTTGCTAAAACTTGAATTGTACTTACTTATATTATTTTATCATATTGAAGCGTTGTACCACAATATAAAATCAAACGCAGACAAAGATTGTTTAGCTTGTTTTTAAAGGATCGTTTGGGACAGTGGGTAGGCCTTGCCTCAGCTATGAAAAAGAACATGCAAAAAATTAAAAAATTTGTTAAAAAAAGTGTTACCAAATCGCTTCTCAAACGTTTATATTATGTAACGCTGATGCGGCGCCAAAACAGTCGGAAATTACCAGGGGTATGCTGCGGACGGGTTGTCTGGG
>DAITPG010000332.1:0-2516 GCA_036833715.1 Eubacteriaceae bacterium
CATGCAGCTGCCGCAGGTGCAAGCATTTTTAGATGTTATAAAAAGCGACGAGTTTAAAGATATTCTGAATGAAATGGGCGGCTATTCCTGTGAACATACGGGCAATATCTTGCGCGTTTAAAAATTGATATGAGTAAAGTAACCGATTTATTTATACACACTGTTTCAAAAGAAATGATTACCGCGAAAGAAATCGAGCTGGTTGAAAACGGCGGCATAAAGGGCGACCGCTATTTTGGCGATGAGAAAATGCAGGTTGTAATCGCAGGAGAATCAGCCGCTAAACCTTTTTATGATCATGTCAGTTTAAACAAAATTACCGGTCTCTGTTTTAGCCGCTTTAAAGCAAATGTAGTTCTTGATCAATTGAATGCAAAAAATTATCCTGTTGGCAGTATCTTAAATTTTGACGAAACTTTTTTGGAAGTAACATCTCATAAGCCATGTTTTCCTGACGATTGCGATCTTTCCCGTTCGGGTGAGATTTGCAGGCTGAAAGAAAGCGTAGTATTTGCAATAGTCATTAAAAGCGGAAAAATAAGCATCGATTCTGAATTGCACTAACTTCAGGTAACAGGTGATTATGGATAAACGCTTAGTAATGATAGGATCGATGAATAAATAAAATAAATTTAATTTAATACAATTTGCAGAAGGATGTATTGACCGTAAATCGGTTATATGCTATGATAAAAGTAATTGAATACCATATCCAAGTCAATGAGTCTAAAATCATGTCTGAATAAATCGAAAGACACTGATCATGAATGTTGACCGTTGGGTATACGGGAAACTGTAATGCCTCCCACGTTTGGTAAAGGATTTGGAATAAAAAGAAATACATATCTAATGTGTTTTATTTAATTCAAACGCAATAATTTAAAATTATTGAACCAAATTGAAAGGGGTATTTTTTATGTTCGGATATCAAGGTAAAATTTTAAGGATCAATTTGACGAACAAATCTTCAAAAGTTGAAGCATTGGATGAAAGCTTGGCTAAAAAATTTGTAGGAGGCAGAGGACTCGCTACGAAAATGTATGCAGATGAAGTATCTCCTCAAATTGACTCGTTAAGCCCTGAAAATAAGATTTTATTTGCAACCGGTCCCTTGTCCGGCACCAAAACTCCGACCGGGGGCAGATATATGGTTGTTACCAAATCTCCGCTTACGGGTACGATCGCTTCATCCAATTCGGGCGGTTACTGGGGCGCCGAATTGAAGTTTGCTGGATATGATCTTATCATCGTGGAGGGTAAATCGGATAAGCCGGTTTACGTAATGATCAACGATGATTCAGTAGAATTCAAAGATGCCGGCCATTTATGGGGCAAAGTTGTTTCCGAAACAACTGATATGCTTAAAGCTGAAACGCCTGATAAAGCCAGAATACTTACGATCGGTCCTGCGGGTGAAAAACTATCAAAAATGGCAGCTGTGATCAATGACTACTCAAGGGCGGCCGGCCGTTCGGGCGTAGGCGCTGTAATGGGATCAAAAAATTTAAAAGCTATCGTTGTACGAGGAACAAAAACGGTGCCGGTAGCAAATGAAGAAACTCTTGCTAATGTTGTAACCGATTGTATCAAGAAAATCAGAGAAAACGGCGTAACCGGTCAGGGTCTGCCGGCTTACGGTACAGCGGTTTTAGTTAATATCATCAATGAAAACGGAGTTTTCCCTACAAATAACTTCCAGACGTCGCATTTTTCCAAAGCTGAAGAAATCAGCGGAGAAGCGTTGGCTGAAACATATTTTGTTAAAAAAGATCCCTGTTACAGATGCCCGATCGCGTGCGGACGTTACTGCAAAGTGGACGACATTGAAGGCGGCGGTCCCGAATATGAAACTATGTGGGCGTTCGGCGGGGATTGCGGCGTGTCTGACCTAGGTGCGATTGTCAAAGCTAATTACTGGTGCAACGAATATGGTTTGGATACCATATCCGCAGGTACCACGATTGCCGCAGCAATGGAATTATATCAACGAGGCTATATTAAGGAGGCCGATTTAGACGGACTCTCATTGGAGTTTGGAAACGCCGAGGCTGTGATCGAATGGACAAAACGCATGGGCGCAAGAGAAGGATTCGGCGATAAAATGGCGGACGGCTCTTATGTTTTAGCTGCAAGCTATGGTGTGCCCGAATTATCCATGTCCGTAAAAAAACAAGAACTTCCGGCGTACGACCCGAGAGCCATTCAAGGTCAGGCGCTTGCCTATGCAACATCCAACCGGGGCGGCTGCCACGTAAGAAGTTATTTAATCTCTCCAGAAATTTTGGGGTTACCCGAAAAATTGGATCGATTCTCCATTGAAGGAAAAGCGGGCTGGGTAAAAATATTTCAGGATCTTACTGCTTTTATCGACGCATCCGGATTATGTCTGTTTACTTCCTTTGCAATGGGCGGAGCAGAATATGCTGCAATGATCAACGCGGCCATCGGCACCGAATGGACGGTGGAAGATGTTTTGCTTGCCGGAGAAAGGATCTGGAATATCGAAAGATTATATA
>DAITPG010000333.1:0-2502 GCA_036833715.1 Eubacteriaceae bacterium
TCACGGCTGCAATTAAAAAATCACCGGCATTTTGCCGGTGATCCCAATATTCTATTTACTTGTGAAATTTCCGCAGCCGCCGCCAAGCCGTCCCATGCCATACCCTCCGCCGTTGCCTCTGGATACGCCGCCTTGATTAAGGCCTGCACAGCCGCTTCCCGTTCCCGTGCCGGTGCACAGCGCCATTCGGCTTTCCATAGCCGCATACAGCTCATCCGCTTTTTCCTGCGTGATGCTGCCGGATTTTACGGCTTCGTCAAGCGCAGATTTATATTGCTCGAGCCGTTCGGCCTTAAACTCTTCAAGCTTGCCGACATCCGCCGCCTGCTGTCCGTATGATTGTCCGTTCTGGCGCGCTGCCGTCACCGCATCCAAACCCTTGCCGGTCAATCCGGATAGGATCTCCGCCGGCGTTTTATAGTTTTCGGCGGCAAATACCGCGGTCGATCCCAAAAGCAACACAGCTAAAAGCGTTACAAAAAAGATAGTTTTTTTCATGTTGTTATCTCCTTTCCTTTATGGCTTTATTGTACCCTTTGATTGTGATGGTTTTGTGAAGAGTTGCCGAATCTTTGTGAAAAATGGTTATTGGAATAAACCGCGTGATATAATGATTTTCAAAGAGGTATTGCGGCAATGACGGATATTTTGCTTGTCGATGACGACGCGCGCATCCGCGCGATCATTCGTGAGTATTCCTTGGCGGAGGATTGGAATTTTTTAGAAGCAGGCAGCGGCGAGGAGGCCTTGGCTGTGTTTGACGCGTCCAAGGGCATCGACCTGGTCGTGCTGGATATCATGATGCCCAAATTGGACGGATGGAATGTGCTCAAGCAGATACGTAAAACCAACAGAGTGCCCGTCATTTTGCTGAGCGCGCGGGACGAAGAATATGACCGTCTGCTGGGTTTTGAGCTGGGCGCGGATGACTACCTCGGCAAGCCGTTCAGCCCGCGCGAGCTGGTGGCCCGCATCAAAGCGCTGCTTAAACGCAGCGGCAACCAAGCGGAAACCGCAGAAATTTTTACTCATGAAACCTTGATTGTCGATCTAAATGCGCACACCGTTAAGCTTGACGGCGAATCGGTTGCCTTAACGCCAAAAGAATACGATCTGCTGGCTTTTCTGATTACTCATCCCGGCAAAGTATTCGCCAGAGAACAGATGCTCAGCCGGGTATGGGGGTATGATTATTTCGGAGATTCCCGAACGGTAGACACGCATATTAAAAGCCTGCGGGAAAAATTGGGCGTTTACCGTGATATCATCGCAACGGTACGCGGAGCGGGATACCGTTTTGACGGAGGCGCAAAATGAAAAGCATACGCGCAAAATTATTATTGGGATTTCTTTGCATGACGGCTTTGACCGTTATCCTTTTATGGCTGATTTTAGCGGTCTTCATGAAGGACAGTTATTTGAATGAGCGGATCGGGGCAATCAACGAGGCCTTAAACAAAGCCTCTCAAAGCCAATCCATCGACTATGCAGGGCTGGAGCAGGATTACGATATCAATCTCATCGAAACCGACAGCGACGGAAATATTGTCTATATATCGGACGGAATGCCGATGCACGGCATGATCCGCCGTCAGCTCGGCTCTATGATGGGCGGCGGCATGCAGGGAAAGGCACAGTATTTTCACATGGGCAGCAACAATACCAAATACGCGCTGCTGAGCGCCGCCGCGCCGAACGGTGGTTATTTGTATGCCGTCGTTTCTCTGATTGGGGTCGAAGAAGCGGCGGGGCTGCTCATGAAACAACTATGGATCGTCACCGTTGCGCTTTTGATTTTTTCATTGGTGCTTGCGGTTATCCTTTCAAAGAAATTTTCTTTGCCGGTCAGGCGGCTCACCCTGGCCGCCCGTCAAATGGCCGGCGGAAATCTGGACATCGCTTTGCCGATCCCCTCCAGGGATGAAATCGGAGAGCTCACAAGCACCCTCAACGAATTGGGCGGCGAATTAAGAAAGACGGAAATACTGCGGCGCGAACTGATCGCCAATGTTTCGCACGAACTCAAAACGCCGCTGACGATCATTCAAGGTTATGCCGAAACCGTACGCGATGTCAGCTGGCCCAATGAGGAAAAACGCACCTCGCAGCTGACGATGATCTCCGATGAGGCTTCCCGTTTAAGTAAAATGGTCACCGATATTCTGGATTATTCCAAATTGCGGGCGGGCGTCAATGTTTTGTCCGTTTCCGTTTTTCAGGCGTGTCCCGTGCTGACGGAGACCATTGAGCGGTTGGCGCTGGAAGCAGAGAAAAGAAACCTATCTATCGAGCTTCATTGCACCGAAGGCCTGATCAAATTCGATCAAAGCAGAATGGTCCAGGTTATCAACAACTTAATCAGCAACGCCGTCAACCATGCGGCGGGCGGCACCTCAATCGATGTCCGCGCAATGAAACAGCAACAAAACTATAGAATTTCCGTAAAGAATTTTGGCGCTGTTATTCCCGCCGACGAGTTAAAAAATATCTGGGATCGCTATT
>DAITPG010000334.1:0-2485 GCA_036833715.1 Eubacteriaceae bacterium
AAAATAAATCACTTTACCTCTATTTTATTATTAATTTTCATTAGCATTCTAAAATGCTGCTTTTTACTACTGAAGCTACAATTAATTACTGTTTATAAAACAATTAAAAGAAGAAAAAACAACCTATATCAACGTAACACCCGAAAAAGCTGAAAAGATCGTTCAGGAACATATTGTGAACGGAAAAATCGTGAGTGAATATATGCTGACGGTTATTGATCATACCATCGTCAATCCCAGACAGGGCAAAACGGAATAGGAGGAGCATACATGTCATACATACGTTCACAAATACTCGTGTGCGGCGGAACCGGTTGCCATTCCAGCAAATCGAACGTGCTGATCGAGCAGTTGAAAGAAGAATTGGAAAAAAACGGCTTAAAGGATGAAGTGACCGTGATTCAAACGGGATGTTTCGGTCTTTGCGCGGCGGGTTCCATCGTTGTGGTTTATCCGGATGAAATTTATTATTCGCACGTAAAACCCGAAGACGCCAAAGAAATTGTGGCGGAACATCTCATCAAAGGCCGACCGGTGGATCGCATTCTGTTCAAGACCGGCGCGGATGAAATTAAAAAACAATCCTTTACTGATACCGATTTCTATAAAAAACAAAACCGGATCGCGCTGCAAAATTGCGGCAACATCGATCCCGAGAATATCGACGAGTATCTTGCTTTCGACGGTTATGCGGCTCTTCAAAAAGTGCTTCATGAAATGACGCCCGAGCAGGTTATTGATACCGTCAAGGATTCCGGCCTGCGCGGCAGAGGCGGCGGCGGATTTTCAACGGGGCTTAAATGGCTTTTTGCCAAAAATGCGGTTGGAGATAAAAAATACGTTGCCTGCAACGCCGATGAAGGCGACCCGGGCGCGTTTATGGACCGCTCTATTCTTGAAGGCGACCCGCACTGCATCATTGAAGCGATGGCTATCGCCGCTTACGCGATTGGCGCGGATGAAGGCTTCGTCTATGTGCGTGCCGAATACCCAATCGCCGTCAAACGTTTACAGATCGCCATCGATCAGGCTATGGATTACGGTCTCTTGGGAGAGCATATCCTTGAAAGCAATTTCAATTTTAAACTCCATATCCGTTTGGGCGCCGGCGCATTTGTATGCGGTGAAGAAACCGCTTTGATGAACTCCATTGAAGGCAAACGCGGCGAACCCCGCCCGAGACCTCCGTTTCCGGCAAACGCAGGTATTTTCCAGAAGCCGACTATTTTAAATAACGTAGAGACCTACGCCAATGTTCCCAAGATCATTTTGCAGGGCGCTGAATGGTACGGCTCCATGGGCACCGAAAAATCAAAGGGAACCAAAGTATTCGCTCTCGGCGGCAAGATCAACAACACGGGTTTGCTTGAAGTGCCGATGGGCACTACGCTTCGCGAGATCATCTATGAAATTGGCGGAGGCATTCCGAACAATAAAAAATTCAAAGCGGCTCAGACCGGCGGCCCCAGCGGCGGCTGCATCCCCACGGAGCATTTGGATATCGCCATTGATTATGATTCCTTAATGTCCATTGGTTCGATGATGGGCTCCGGCGGCCTTATCGTCATGGATGAAGACAACTGCATGGTGGACGTGGCACGCTTCTTTATGGATTTTATCGTCGATGAATCCTGCGGCAAATGTCCCACATGCCGCATAGGCACCAAACGCATGCTCGAAATTTTGGAACGTATTTGCGAAGGCAAAGGCGAAATCGAAGACATCGGTCGTTTGGAAGAATTGGCCGAAACGCTTAAAGCCGGCGCGCTCTGCGGTTTGGGCCAAACCGCCCCGAATCCTGTGTTATCTACGCTCAAATATTTCAAAGACGAGTATATGGCGCATATCGTCGATAAAAGGTGTCCTGCGGGCGCTTGCAAAAATCTGGTATTTTATGAGATCGATCCAGATAAATGCAAAGGCTGCAGTCTGTGCGCCAAAAAATGTCCGGCGAACGCCATCAGCGGTGAAGTCAAAAAACCGTTCACGATTGACAAAAGCTTATGCGTGAAATGCGGAATTTGCTTAAATTCATGCAAATTCGGTGCGGTAATCAAAAAGTAGGAGGCATTGAAATTGGATAAAATGATCAACTTGAAAATCGATGATATTCCCGTTACCGTTCCCGAAGGTACCACTGTTTTGGAAGCGGCTAAAAAGCTGAATATCAAAATACCGACATTATGCTATTTAAAGGATATCAATGAGATCGGAGCCTGCCGCATGTGCCTGATCGAAGTCAAAGGCGGACGCGCTCTTCAGGCCAGCTGCGTGTTTCCTGTTGCGGAAGGGATCGAAGTATACACCAACACGCCGCTAGTGCGTAAAACCCGAAAAGCCAATCTCGAATTGATTCTATCCGATCACAACAGAGAATGTACCACCTGCGTCCGCAGCGAAAACTGCGAGCTTCAATCGCTTTCGCGGGATCTGGGCATTAAAGATATCCGTTTCGCCGGGCAAAAATCGGGCAGCACGGTCAAAG
>DAITPG010000335.1:0-2484 GCA_036833715.1 Eubacteriaceae bacterium
AAACATTTTCATCTGCTCGGGCGTGGTGTTTTGCGCCTCGTCAAGAATAATAAAGGCGTTGTCCAGCGTTCGTCCGCGCATGTATGCCAGCGGAGCGATCTCGATGGCACCTTTCGCAGCGTTTCTTTCATAATTTTCCATGCCCATGATCTCAAAGATCGCGTCGTACAGCGGGCGCAGATAAGGGTCCACCTTTTCCTTCAGATCGCCGGGAAGAAAGCCTAGTTTTTCGCCGGCTTCCACTGCAGGACGGGTGAGTACAATACGATTGACATCGTTGTTCTTAAAAGCTGTGATTGCCATAGCCATGGCAAGATAGGTTTTCCCCGTGCCCGCGGGTCCGATGCCGAATACGATATCATTGTTTTTGATGGCTTCGATATATTTTTTTTGACCGATGGTCTTGCTTCGTATCTGTTTGCCCCGTACCGTGTAGCATACGATATCGTTGAAGGAATTGGCGGGGGCCTTCCCCTCATCGATCAGACCGGAAATATATTCGACGGTGTGCTTTTCGAGCGCTTGTCCCTTGGATAAAATCAACAGGAGCGCTTTGATGGTCTGGACAGCCTTGTCAGCATCATCCGGTCCACCCGTAATTTTGAGCGCGTCATCGCGCAGCAGCACGCCCACATTGAATTTTTTTTCGATATAATTCATGTATTCGTCACTGCTGCCGAACAGCTCGGATTGCTCAATTGAATTTTCCCATGGAACAGAGATTTCTTTAACTTCGTTCATTCACACCTCATTGGGTTATTTTGTCCTCTATCGCTATATTCAAAGCGCACTTAACATAAGAATAAACATTTACGCGATAAAAATCAAGCGGTTGCACGGTATACGTAAGATTTAATATGGTAGATTTGTCGGATATCTTATCAGAAACCGCCTCATAGATCTCTTGGCTGAGCTCAGCGTCGGTTTTCATCTCGCAGTCATTGATATTATACCACTTTTTTTCATCATACAAAATAGGCAGTTCAATCCACCCGATCTGCAATACTTTGTTTTTTTCTTCTATATACATATTCTCTTCGCTTTTGCTTTTTTTATTGATCGTCAGCGTGGTGCCAAACAGATAGATCGTTTTCTCGGATTCGTATTCGGCCCCCGCCGACGGCTTATAACGGTTGATTACGATATCGCCGTATTCCTCATTCCGATAGGTAAGGATCTTGCCCATCGCATGCACATAACTGACATAATCCTTATCACGGAAAATATAGTTGACTGCGCCGCTGATCAAAATATCCCCCTTTTTCACTGTATCTCCGGCTTTCACCAAGGGGGTGCCGTTATAGACCGCCATTTCATCGATTAAGCCGTCCTCCGCGGCTATCAGGTTGACTGGAATACGTTTATCATAAACGACGATCGGCGACTCACGCTCCACGACGGTAATGATCAGCTTAGTCCCCGATATTTCGGCATTTACATCGGAAAGGCCATCGTACTGCTTTAGCAGGGCAACTTCAACCGCATTGGTATCGATCTTATATTTCGGCTGTGATTGTCTCACGTTTGTATTATAAAGGAAATACCGCATCTCTGCAGCATCCAATTCCCTTGTTCCGTTGATTTCTATCTTCCAGATGAATTGCGAAAATATAATGACGGCAGCAATTCCCAAGGCGGCAAAGATAAAAAAAGCCTTTCGCGCTTTTAATACCGAAACGGCTCGCTCAAAGCCCAGCTTTTTGATGACCTCTATGTTGGTGCCAAACCGCGAAATCAACGCATTTACTTCATCAATGTCTCGGTTGACAACTTTAAAGCAAAGCTCGGATCCTTCATATTTGATGTCCCAAACAGCGATTCGGTTCATTTGGATCAGGTTGAGTATTTTTTCGGGCACAAACGTTTTGATCCTGACGATGTTATAGCTTTGCACACGATGCATTAAATTCAAAAAAAACATAGAGCACCTCTACTTCAGATAGGCAACGGATTCGATTTTGCCGATAATAAAGATTTCTTCGGTAACAAGGCTTGTCATTTCGAGATTTTCGCCTGTAATCTGCAAAGTGCCCAGGCTCGTGTTGAGTTTGATGATATTTGCATTGTATTGGATAATGCCTCTGTGGTTCTCGATCCGGATCCTGCTCATGCCATTGAGTTCGATGAGCGGTTCTCCGAGCAGGATATTTGAGGATAAGTTTAATTTTTCGCTGATCTTGTTTTTTGCATAATAAAAAAAATTATCCATAAATACCGCCTTCCGTCGTCTAATACTATGACGATATCGGTTGATTTATGAACAATTTCGAGGGTATACATAACCAATTGCCCGGCCTTAGAGTACAGACATCAAATTATTAAAATTCCATTCCTGCGTCATATTTTGAATATTGATCCAGTCGATAATGGTCAAAATACCGCATACGCCAAAAGTGAGCAGTTTCAATATACCCATACCCACATCATTGAGCAGAAAACGGTCGATGCCCTGCACGACTGCGTACGTGTCAAACACGCCTCCGG
>DAITPG010000336.1:0-2429 GCA_036833715.1 Eubacteriaceae bacterium
GGATTTGGATTCATTGAGCCCGATCTCATTTAAAATGGGCTCCGCCTGTTCCCTTCCCTTTTTTGTCAGCAGGGGACGCAGCAGTCCCCATGCATGGGCGCGGAGCGAGTCGTTGCATTCGGCTTTGTTTCGAAGCTCGTCAAACGGGATTCGGTAAATGCAGGCCAGCAACAGCGCTTCGGCAAGGTTTTCGTATTGCCCCGCAAACAGCTCATCCGAAAACATGCCGTTTTGCCGCAGCAGCAAGAATGAGCGCAAAAATACATCGCGGTTGATGCGGAACATCGCCCGCTGGCGCTGCCGTATCGTTTCGGAAAGCGCGGAAAGCTGCGCATGGTTCCAGAAATAAAATGCGTTTTCGCGCACCACGTTTTGGATGTGCAGCAGCAGCGCGTCCGTTTCTGCAAGCGTTGCGGGTGCCTGGGGCGGATGATAATCCACGGCGTTTTCTTCAATGATCGCCTCGATGATATCTTCCTTCTTTTTAAAATAATAGGTCAAATTTCCCTTGCTGATGCCCAAAGCGTCCGAAACCTCACGCAGGGATACGGCATTGTATCCCCGCTCGTTGAACAGACGCTTGGCGGTCAAAAGGATGCGCTCTCTAGTATTTTCCATAAGCAGTCTCCTGTTCTTGTTATGCGCCGCATCAGCCGGCAATCTCAGTGGTGTTCGATGAGCGCAAAGCGGATACCGTTGACATCCTGCGCAAAGGCCATGCTGCCTACCGTGGTGGTCATGGGCTGCATGGTGATCTGCCCGCCTGCGGCGGCAAAGGCTTCCATTGCTTTGTGAATGTCCTTTACGTCCACGCCGACGGAATAAAAGCCGGTTTCATAGGCCGTGCTTTCGATGAGCTCAAACATCACGTCCACGGGGCCTTTCATCAGCGTGATCCTTCCGCCGGGCCCAAGCTCATAACGGCTGTCTACCGTATACCCCAGCGCCTCCGCATAAAATTTCACTGATTCCTCCATGTTATTCACGATGATGGTAGTGTACTTGACTTTCATATCCATGATTTTTATCCTCCGATCCAGTAAATTAGTACGATTGGGCTAATTTAAATATAATACGGAAGGACGAATTTGTCAAGGTTAAATTGATATGATAAAATTAATTTGACAATTCAAGTTGTTTATGCTTTTATTAAGATATATTTTTGATTATGGTGTTTTATGATATCCGTAGGTAAATGGTTTATTTCGCTAATCATTGATTTTATGCTTTTTCAGATAGGGTGTTTTTTAATTTTATTTTTTGTTTCGTTAATTACGATACCAACCAATAAAATGATCATCCTTATAATTATGATTGTCATGTTTCTACAAATGTTTATGCGAGAATGTCTTTCCAGTTTAGGCATGAATCTTATGAAAATCAAACTCGTCGACAAAAACACATTGACTGCTCCGTGCAAATTAAAATGCTTAATGCGTACATTCTTGATTTTTTTGGCACCCGTGGATCTTTTCATCGGACTTTTTACTGCCGATCATTTAACTCTGACTGACAGGATCACGAATACGCAGATCATTCAGAATCCAATTTTAAAAGGATTAATTAGATAATAGATAAAGGAACTACATGAAGAAAAGCAGTTTAGTTTTCTTGCAAGCATTGGAACGTAAGATTATCAAAAAGATTGTAACTAAACAAACTATTATAACGAAAATTGTTAATATCACATTAAAGGGGGAAACATGAACAAAACAATCGACGGATTTCATCAAACGCAAAAAGCTTATCGGTATCTTCAAAAAATCGAATTGGAAAGAACAGTTGCCGAAGAAGGAATTTTAAGGGCTGATTTAAAATTGACGATGTCAAAGGATATGGAATCCGGCATCGAACAGAGGATGACGATTTTATTCAAAGAGATCCAAGATTTAAAACTGAAAAATTTAAATTGGATTCTTCAATCCGATATCGAGATTATGGAAATATCCGGCGATCAGCTTGAGAATATTAACTATAAGGCATCTGATATCGAGGGCGAGCTGTTCAGCCTTTATTGCAGGGATTTTGAGTATCATACAGAAATATAAAGAGAGCCGATGTAATGCAATACGATACGATCATTGACGATCTGCTTGCCGAATTTCCAGAACTGATAGATGAGTACAACGAAAATGAAGAAATGTCAGGCTTGCCTTATTTGGTATTCGGGATCATTTTTTCAAATTATCTTATAAGATTATTTGAAAACGGCGATGAGAAAGAGCGGCTGCTCCACGCTTTCGATTTCATTGAAAGAATGTTCATAAGCGGAGACGACGAGCTGGATAATTTGGCGGCAATATCGGTAACGGAATCTTTAATGTACGAAAGAGAGTTTACAATCGATATGCGCCCTTTTTTCGGCGAAAAAACACGGGAAACGATCGAAATGCAGGAAAAACTTTCGGGATTAGATCAAATTTAAAAGG
>DAITPG010000337.1:0-2358 GCA_036833715.1 Eubacteriaceae bacterium
GCGAGCTGCACTGCATCGGCGCCACCACGCTCAACGAATACCGCCAGTACATCGAAAAAGACGCGGCTCTCGAAAGGCGTTTTCAGCCGGTCATGGTCGATGAACCCACCGTAGAAGACACCATTTCGATTTTAAGAGGCTTAAAGGAACGATACGAAGTTTATCACGGCGTAAAAATTCAGGACCAGGCGTTGATTGCTGCGGCTGTACTCTCCCACCGCTATATTTCGGACAGATTTTTGCCGGATAAAGCGATCGACTTGGTGGACGAAGCATGCGCGATGATCCGCACGGAGATCGATTCCATGCCGATGGAGCTGGATGAAATCTCCCGCAAGATCATGCAGCATGAAATCGAGGAAGCCGCCTTAAAAAAAGAAACCGACAAGATTTCCGCCGAGCATTTAAAAGAAATTCAAAAGGAATTGGCTGACATGCGCGCCGAATTCAGCGGCATGAGAGCAAAATGGGAAAATGAAAAGATCGCCATCGGCAAGGTACAAAAGCTGCGCGAAGAGCTGGAGCAAGTGAACGCGGATATCGAACGAGCCGAGCGCGCGTATGATTTGACTAAGGCAGCCGAGCTCAAATACGGTAAACTGCCGTCTCTGCAAAAAGCGCTTGAGGAAGAAGAAGCCATTGCGGAACGGGCGGAAAAAGGCGATTCTTTGCTGCGTGACAAAGTAACGGAAGAAGAAATCGGACGCATCGTAGCCCGTTGGACGGGGATCCCCGTGACCAAGCTGATGGAAGGCGAACGCGAAAAACTCCTGAACCTGGAAAATATTCTGCATAAGCGTGTGATCGGACAAAATGAGGCGGTCAAAAGAGTCTCGGAAGCCATTTTACGTTCTCGCGCCGGCATTCAGGACCCGGATAGGCCGATCGGTTCTTTCCTATTTTTGGGGCCGACCGGCGTCGGAAAGACGGAGCTTGCAAAAACCTTGTCGGAAGCGTTGTTTGATGACGAAAAAAACATGGTCCGCATCGACATGAGTGAATATATGGAAAAATTCTCGGTATCCCGTTTGATCGGAGCGCCTCCGGGCTATGTAGGATATGACGAAGGCGGCCAACTCACCGAAGCCGTGCGCCGCAAGCCTTATTCGGTCTTGCTGTTCGATGAAATCGAGAAAGCGCATCCCGATGTATTTAACGTATTGCTGCAAGTGCTGGACGACGGACGCATCACCGATTCGCAGGGCAGAACGGTGGATTTTAAAAATACCGTGATCATTATGACTTCCAATCTCGGTTCACCCTACATTCTGGACGGCATCGGCGAGGACGGCGAGATCACGCAGGAAACCAAGAACGCGATCGACCGTCTGCTCAAACAGCAGTTTAGACCGGAATTCCTTAATCGTCTGGATGAAATCGTATTTTATAAGCCGTTGTCCAAAACCGAAATATCCTCAATCGTCGATCTGCTGATCGAAGAATTGCAGGCAAGGATCAAAGACAAACAGCTTAATCTTTCCGTAACGCAAAACGCGAAGAATTATATCATCGACGAAGGGTACGATCCGGTTTACGGCGCAAGGCCGCTCAAACGGTTTTTGCAGCACAATGTAGAAACGCTGCTTGCCAGAATGATCATCGGCGACGATTTGCAGCCGGACACAAAACTGATTGTGGATTTTGCCGACAACAAACTGTTTATCACAAAAGAATAATTTAATTTTTAATAGCTGTGACAAATCATTTTGTCACAGCTATTTTTTATGGACTCGAAGAATACAAACAAAAAGCGCGCCGGATAAATTACGAATCGAACCTTATCAAAAAAAGCGTCGAATAAGCTTTGCGGCTTACAATACGCTCTTTTTTTAATCTTATAATATAATTAGACAGGCGGAATACACCTTATTTATATTGATATTCTCCGTTTGCGGTCACTTCATAAAAATCCGCAAAAGAAAGCTTGAAAATACGATCCTTTAGGCCCGTTATTTTTACCTTATTTTTGATCAGATACTGCCATATCCCCGAATAATCCATATTGCCCTGCAAGATGACGCTTTGAATCACATCGTCACGGAGCACGATCCGCTGATACGAATCGACGGATTCCCTGATGAATACTTCGTCCCCTTCCCCGCTCTGATATCTGCCGAGCGACAGAGTCGGCATCCCAAAATAGTTCATGGTATTTTTTAAGCAATAGGTATCCGTGTAACGGCTATCGACCGCGCACATATTGTATGCGGCAACCTCTCCCTGCTTGACCGCATTGGGCCATGTTCCCGAAAGACCCGTTACATCCCCGGCCGCAAACAAATCCGAAAATGGGGTTCGCATGCGGTCGTCTACTTTGATCGCTTTCTCGGAGGTTTCGGGATAAAAATGGATAATGGG
>DAITPG010000338.1:0-2354 GCA_036833715.1 Eubacteriaceae bacterium
GCGCCACATGCTGCTGTGCGAGCCGGCGCACACGCCGCTGGCCCCGCTGCTGGATGCCTATCCGCAGCAGGTCAAAAATTGGATCATCCCCGGTTTATGGGGAGATCAGCCGACGGTAAACGATCCCGAGGGGATCGAATAAGGAGAAAAAATGAAAATCGATTTTATCTATTTTGACGAAATAAAGCTGTTTTTGCAGCTTTTTTTATTGGGCGCAACGCTGAGCGCCATCGTGATGTATATCACGGAATCCACCAAAAAAGTGATCGTGACCGACAAGGCCTATATCTTTGTTCCGATCAATTTCTTTATCAGCATGGGATTTGGGATCGGCTGGGCAAGGACCTTCTCGGACATGAGCTGGGGTTATTGCATCTGGCTGGGCATTCTGCTTTTTTTGGGATCGAGCGGCCTGTATGCCAAGCTAGAAAACAGCGACGGCCTGCTGGGCAAAACCGTGCGATCCTATACCCAATATGTAAACGAGCTTGCCGACAGCGCGCAGTTTACGACCGACCCCCTCTATACGACGGATGAGCTGGAAGCGATGAAGCAGGAACTGACGGAAGCCGCCGAAAAAGAAAAGGCAGCCGCTGTTGAGACCGCGAAGTCCGAACTGTCCGCCGCCGTCAAGGCAGCATCCTCCAAAGCCAAGTCCGAAGCTGAATCCAAAGCGAAAGCCGAGGCCGAAAAAACTGCCAAGGCCGAAGCGGACGAGGACAAAAAGCAGGCCGCCGAAGCGGCGGCTTTAAAAGCGCAGATCGAGCGGCTGCAAAAGGAGCTCGCGACAAAGGAAACGCCTTCCGCTCCCAAGCCCGCTGCGATCAAATTCCGTATGCCCGTAAACTATATCGGCATTTCGCAGGGCTTTCAGCCGTCTCACCTGGGCGTGGATTTCGGGTATTCGTATTCGATCCTCGGCGCAAACCAGCCCGTATACGCGGCTATCGGCGGCAGAGTGGTCGCCGCGACCCAAGACGGCGGCGGCGCGGGCACTTATGTGAAGCTGCAAACCGACGACGCGGCCGCAGGCTGCACGTGGTACACTTATTACAAGCATCTGTCGCGTCTGGACGTGAAAGCCGGTGATACAGTTTCAATCGGCCGGCAGCTGGGACTCATGGGAGACACGGGCGATGCGGACGGCAACCATCTGCATTTTGACCTTGTGCGAGTGCCGTATCAAGCGTCGTACGACAACAGCAACAACGCGCAGCGCGCGAAATATTCGCTGGACCCGCTTTTGCATCTGACCGTTGACCATGACCAGACTGTCGGCGATGTTACGGCGGCGACCTATAAGCTGAAATATGCACAGGGGGTGTAAAATGCAATTGACGCCTTCCTTCTGGCTCCAAATCGCAGTTTATGTGATATCCTTTGTCGGTTTGGGCGCAACGACTCTGACAAGGCTGAACTATCTTGAAAAGAAGATGGATAAGCATAATTGCCTGATCGAACGCATGGCTGTCGCAGAGACGGAAATCAAGGATATCAAAGGTAAAATAGAATAAATCAAAAAGTTACGGTTAAAATTTCTTGATACGGATTTTGTCATTAATTTAGATGGAGGCTCCCAATCGGGGAGCCCCTATCTAATTAATTTCAGTAGATTCATTTGTTATCTCAAAATATTTTTTGTCATTTAATTGTAATATAATCGGTTGTTTTAATTTCAAGCCTTTTCCAATTCCTATAGCATGTCTTTCTTCCAAAACAGGCAACATATCTCGATAATCTTTGCCGATATAATTTTCCAAAAATTCTTTCCCAGTATCATCAAAGATACGCATAGCAAACATTGTATTGCACTGGTTAAGAATACTTTTTGAAACGTTTGCAGTCCTTTGAGTTATTACCATACAACCCAAACCGTATTTACGACCTTGTAAAATTACTTTTGAAATACCATTTACTTCATTATCATCACCCTTAGAGGCTATTGAACCCCATTCAGGTATCAATGAATGAGCTTCTTCAAAAACTATTAAGCATTTTGCTAAAGATGTTTGCCCTTCATTTCTTAAATATGATAATAATTCCTCGGTAATAATTCTTGTTTTTTCAACGATAGTTAATTCTGTTAATTCCGTAATATTAAATAATGAAGCTGCTTTTTTAACAGGATGTTGATCTGGATTTATGATAAAAATATTTTTATCTGATTCAATAAAGCTTTGTATTCTTTCTTTAACACAAGATTTATAGTACTCTCGATTTCCCCAATCTGAAGGAGAATTTGAAGCTCCTCTTATATTCACATGTCGCTTAAATTCATCAATTTTGGTTTGACCGAAATCATTTTGCATACTTATTTTATCAATATAATTCCATAACCCATTTTCAGAATAATA
>DAITPG010000339.1:0-2319 GCA_036833715.1 Eubacteriaceae bacterium
TGTGACCACGGCGAAAAAAGAAGATTCCGTAAAAAAATTCTCCCATCTTTATCCCGAATTCAAGTCCAAATACAAAGTCTGCTTCGATGACTTTGTTAAGGACTATCCGATTGTCGATCCCAAAGTGGAGCCGCTCATGCGCGCGGCATATGACCGTTATTCCGGCGAACTTGGGATGTTTTGATCGAAGGGCTATAGCAACTTAGCTTTTCGTTTACCGGACTGCCGGTATAGATTGCATTTGAATACTTTCTACTCTCTAACCTCTGATCTGCAACTGCGGCCGCGGATGCGGCCGTCAGGCTTTTTAAAAACACAAACCGGAAATCCTTTACTCATGATGCAGGCCGAGTTATTTCTTATAGCCTTCGGGCTTTTCATTCATTTGAAGTAGAAATAGACTTTTCAATGCTCCGGCGGCTATGAATGAGTTCGTTTTTTATTGACAAGAAAAAGTTATAAAAGGTATAATTATCCAACCGGATGCATAACAAAAAGGATCGGAAGGATAATATGAAAATGGAAATCATATCGGTGCGCGAGCAACCTCAGTATGCCGAAGCCGCAATCAAATATTTTCAGCGCATTTGGGCATGCGAAGACAGTAAAATGGTCTATGAGGATTGCATTATAAGCTGCCTTTCTTCCTCTTCTCCTCTTCCTCAGTGGTACCTGCTTTATCAGAATGAGAAGCTTATCGGCTGCGCGGGATTGATCACCAATGATTTTATCAGCCGTATGGATCTGTATCCGTGGCTTTGCGCGCTTTATATCGAAGCGGAACATCGCGGAAACGATTACGGATCTTTACTCATCGAACGTATCAAAAAGGATGCCGGGGCAAAAGAATATACACATTTATATCTCTGCACCGATCACATCGGTTATTATGAACGCTACGGATTTGAGTATTTAGCGCAGGGATATCACCCTTGGGGAGAAAATTCCCGCATTTATAAGATAAAATTGCATTAAAAAAGCGGCCGAAAAGCCGCTTTTTTATATACTTCTATATCGATTTATTCCAACGAGACCGTATCAGGCGTCGCATTGGGCATACGATTGATCTCTTCCAAATGCCTGTGTTCATCGGCATCCTTTGACTGTTCCAACAGTTTTTTACGCATGGCAAGAAATAAAATGACCGCCAGCACGGTGGTAAATATATTGGCCATCGGCTGCGCATAAATATAGCCGTTAAATCCCCACAGCTTGGTAAAGACGATAATGAACGGGATAAAGAACAATCCCTGCCTTCCCAGCGTGATCACCAGAGACTGTATGGTTTTGCCGAGTGACTGGAACGTGGTCATTAAGATAAACTGCACGCCCATCAGCGGCATGGAATAAACCATGACCCGAAGGATCGTAACGCCCAGATCAATGACTTCCTCGTTTTTCATAAAGATTTGGATCCATTCTCTTGCAAAAACGTAAAAGAGTATCGCAAAACTGACGCAGATGACGGTGTTTGCAGTCATTGCCCGTTTGATAGTCTCGAACAGCCTGTCAAAACGCTTGCTTCCGTAGCTGTAGCCCAGCAATGGCTGGCACCCCTGACCCATGCCCATGATCATCATCATCACGATGTTGGTGACCCTCATAACAATGCCGTTGGCCGCGATCACGTTGTCGCCGAAGCCCGCGGCGTAAATGTTGGATACCGTCATCCCTACGCTCATGAGCATCATGCCCAAAGAAGCGGGTATGCCGATTTTAAAGATTTCGCCGAAATATCTTTTTTCAAAAACATAATGTTTCGGCGATATGGAAAGCACGCTTTTCTTTCGCAAATAAAACAATAGGTTATAACTGCACCCGAATAAATTGCCTACGGTAGTGGCAAGCGCCGCGCCTGCGATTCCCATGTGCAAAGGGAAAATAAAAATCGGATCGAGGATGATATTGAGTATGCTTCCGCTCATAAGTCCGAACATCGCGTTTTTGGTTGCGCCTTCCGAACGCAGCAGGCCGCTCAATGACATCTGCAGGCCCATGAAGGGTCCACCGAAAAGCATGATGAGCAGATAGCTTTTTGCATATTCCATGGTATATTCGCTGGCACCGACCAATCTTAAGATCGGTTCCATAAAAATCATACCGAGCACAGTCGTAATGATGCTGAGCACCAGCGCCGACCAGAACGAAATGGACGCTGCATGGTTGGCTTTTTCATTTTCTTTCTGTCCCAGCAGTCGAGAGATCAGCGATGCGCCCCCGATACCGAAGATCATGCCGAAGGTTTGTATAAACATGGCAATCGGCATGCATATTGCGATGGCGGCAACCATGTTGGGGTCGTTGAGCTGCCCGATAAAA
>DAITPG010000340.1:0-2314 GCA_036833715.1 Eubacteriaceae bacterium
AATAAAATTATGAGTGAAAAAGATTTGGATAGTGTGACGATTGAATTATTGAGGCAGATGGATGGAACAGAAAAGAGAAATTTTATATGCTGCTGAAGCTATTAAAAATGAGTAAATTTTGATTTGGAAGAAGCATATGAAATAATTAAAAAGAGAATTGCGAAAGACGGAGCGGAAAGTAAACTTTTGTATTGATCTGGTCCATAATAAAAGAAAGGTTTCCCTATAAAAGAAAACCTTTCTTTTTAATATTACTCGACCGGTTTCAATTTCGCCGTAAAATGTCTGAGAACTTTCGGCTGCCAGGTGATCTCATAGCCCTTGATGGTTTCGGCGCGTTTGCCGATCTCAATGACCGCTTCTGCGATCACGTCCAGATGCGACTGCGTGTAGACCCTGCGCGGGATGCACAGACGCGTGAATTCCATTTCGCTTTCGATCTGCTCGCCCGTGACGGGATCGGGATCCAGCATATACGATCCGATGTCGCAGCCGCGGATGCCCGCTTCCAGATATAATTCGCAGGTAAGCGCCTGCGCCGGATATTGATAGTAGGGGATATGCGGCAGGATTTTTTTAGCATCCAGAAAGATCGCATGTCCGCCCGTTGGATATTGGAACGGGACATTCGCTTCCCGCAGCAGTTCGCCCAGATATTCCACCTGTCCCAGCCGATATTTAAGAAAGTCGTCGGATATGCCTTCGTAAAGGCCCACCGCCAGCGCTTCCAGATCTCTGCCGGCAAGACCGCCGTAGGTCACAAAGCCTTCAAACGGCACCGTAAAGCCTTTGACTTTAATGAACAGCTCTTCGTCGTTTTTGATGCCGATTAATCCGCCCATATTCACGATGGCGTCCTTTTTTGCAGACATCGTGAAGGCGTCCGCATAGCTGAACATTTCCGAAACGATCTCCTTGATCGCTTTGTTTTCATAGCCCGCTTCTCTCTTTTTAATGAAATAAGCGTTTTCGGCAAAACGAGCCGCGTCAATCACATAGGGGATGTTGCTTTCCTTGGCGATGCGTCCGACTTCGCGGATATTTGCCATGGATACGGGCTGCCCTCCCGCGGAATTGTTGGTCACGGTCATGATGATCATGCCGATGGCTTCGCTGCCGACTGCTGCAATGAATTCTTGTAGTCTTGCGATATCCATGTTGCCTTTGAACGGGCTGTAATTAACGGTATCCTTGGCTTCAGGCACCACAAAATCCTTTGCGATGGCGCCGCACAGCCCCACATGACCGCGGGTCGTATCAAAGTGATAGTTCGATACGGAATACTGTCCCTGTTTGAGCATGCTCGGGAAAAGCACCTTTTCGGCGGCTCTGCCCTGATGGACGGGCTGCGCGTATCGGTAGCCGAAAATATCCTGTACAGCATCCATCAGGCGATAATAGCCTCGGGCTCCCGCGTAGCTTTCATCGCCGCGGATCATGGCAGCCCACTGGCTGTCGCTCATGGCGCCGGTCCCGCTGTCCGTTAAACAGTCGATATACACATCATCGCTGCGTAAGTTAAACATATTGTAATGGGCTTCTTTTAAAATGGCCTTGCGATCTTCGGGCGTGGTCATTTTAATGGGTTCCACCATCTTGATCTTAAAAGGTTCCGCTATGTATTTGGCCATCGATTTCCTCCGATAATTTTTTATAGTTTTATTATATAGAAAAGCTTTGTGTCTGTATATTGACTTTAATATGTCCGTATATTAAACTCTAGGATAGAATAGGGGAGGTAAGCTTTTGAATTTCAGGTTATGTATCATAGGGCACAGCGATGCATTAAAGATGGTGGAATCGATTGCCGGCAAAAATTTCAAACATATCGATCTTTACAAGGTGGATCTTAACAATGACGATGATACCGATGAGGCCGTAGTTTCTTTAAAAAAGATCATGCCGCAATGCCACGGACTTCTTTTTACGGGGCCGGAACCCTATCAGATTCTCTCCGCCAAAATGGATTTTACCGTGGCTTCGGCCTATATGAAATTTACTGAAGCGGATTTGGTTCAGTGCTTTTTAAAAACCGTCTATATTGACCGTGCGGATATCACGCGCATCAGTATCGATTCCATCCGGTACGAAACGGTCATGGACGTTTACCGTTCGCTTGGTATTGATCCAAGAAGGGCAAAGGTCAATACGATCAAAGTCGGCATCGATGAAAACAATTTTGTAGCTCTCGCGCAAAAGGAACACACCGGGTATTACAGCAGCGGCGAGAGCGCCGTCTGCATTACCAGCATCACCGAAATCTACAACAACCTGCGCGCAAAGAATATACCCTGCGCGTTGATGTCGCCCGGGG
>DAITPG010000341.1:0-2312 GCA_036833715.1 Eubacteriaceae bacterium
AAGAGCAGGAATAGCGATGGTCAAAAGATTCATGATGATGGATGCGTTAATGTAGGGTGTTATGGACATTGCGAATATGGAAAACTTTTTGAAATTGTTCCCGGAAATGACATTCAATAAACCAAGAACGCTGCTTTGATTGATATAACTCTCCAATTGCGCCAGATCGATATAGGGAACCGCGATAAACGAACCCAATCGATACACCATCAGCATTAACAGTGTATATATGATTCTTTTTCTTAAATCAGGTACTTTCCATGCATTCTTGATAGTTTCAATCATTTTAGATTTCCTCTATCTTTCCGCCCGCAGCCAGAATTTTTTCACTTGCCGACTTGCTTAATTTGTCTACTTTTACGGTGAGGGCTACGTTCAGCTCGCCTTCTCCCAGGATCTTTACAATCTTATACTTGTTTTTGACGATCCCTTTTTCAACAAGCGCTTCTCTGGTAACTACGCTGCCTTTTTCAAAGACATTGAGTTTATCGACATTGAAAGCGATATATTCCACTCTGAATTTGTCGTTGGAGAAACCTCTTTTGGGTACTCGTCTGGTAAGGGGCATTTGTCCGCCTTCAAAACCGATGCGAACGCCGCCGCCGCTGCGTGACTTCTGTCCGTCCTGACCTCTGCCGCCCGTTTTGCCTTGGCCCGTTGCCGTACCGCGGCCTTTTCTGACGGTGTCTCTGTTGGAGCCCGGAGCAGGTTTAAGCGTATGAAGTTTCATTGGCTTTACCTCCTATATTTCTTCAACTTTAAGCATAAAGCCGATTTTTTGAATGATGCCTCTCGTTTGAGGATTATCTTGTCGGATAACGCTCTGGCGGATGTTTCTTAAGCCAAGCGCCTGTACGATTTCTCTTTGATCTTTGCTTCTTCCGATCAGACTTTTGACAAGTGTGATCTTCAATTGTTTTTCAGCCATTGCAGTCACACTCCTATCCTAATATTTCTTCTACGGTTTTGCCGCGCTTTGCAGCAACTTCAGCAGCCGATACCATTTGTGAAAGTCCTTCGACCGTAGCTTTGACCATGTTGTTGGCATTGTTTGAACCCAAAGATTTTGTGCGGATATCTTTGATGCCCGCAAGTTCGAGCACCGCACGAGCAGGTCCGCCCGCGATAACGCCCGTACCTTTGGATGCCGGCATAAGAAGTACTTTTCCCGCGCCGAATCTGCCTACGGTCTGGTGCGGCACCGTGGTACCTCTTAATGCTACCGTGATCATATTCTTTTTGGCATCTTCGATGCCTTTTCTGATTGCTTCGGGAATTTCGATTGCTTTTCCGATGCCCACGCCGACATGGCCGTTTTCATCGCCGACGACCACGAGGCAGCTGAACCGGAAGTTTCTTCCGCCCTTAACAACCTTCGCAACTCTGTTGATTGCTATAACTTTTTCTTTTAAATCCAGCTCTGCCGGATCCAATCTTGTTTTCATCCGTAAAGCCTCCTTTAAAATTTAAGTCCCGCTTCTCTGGCTGCTTCAGCCAGCATTTTTACTCTTCCGTGATACACATAGCCGCCGCGGTCGAAAACGATTTTTTCATAGCCCTTTTCGATTGCCGCTTTGGCAAGGGCCGTGCCCACCGCTTTTGCCGCTTCGATATTGGAAGTGGATTCGAGTTCGCTTTCCAATATTTTGCTTGAAGCGGATGCCAGCGTAAGGCCGTTTTTATCGTCTATCAACTGCGCATAAATGTGCTTATTGCTTCTGAATACATTGAGACGCGGAATTTCAGGAGTGCCCATGATCTTGTTACGGAGTTTATCATGTCTTTTTTTTCTGATCTTGTTTTTAACAGGTTTGTTTATCATTCCGTTTCACTCCTTTATTTTTTACCGCCGGATTTGCCCTCTTTAAGCTTGATGACTTCTCCCGCATATCGCACGCCTTTTCCCTTGTAGGGTTCGGGCTGTCTGACTTTTCTGATATTGGCGGCATGTTCGCCGACCAACTGTTTGTCGATGCCTTTAACAAAAATCTTGTTATTGCCTTCAACAACCGTTTCAAGCCCGGTGGGATCTTTCATTCTTACCGGATGGGAATATCCGAGGTTCAAAATCAGTGTATCGCCTTCCTTGGCCGCCTTGTAACCGACGCCGACGATTTCGAGACCTTTGCTGAATCCGTCGGTAACGCCTGTTACCATATTGAAGATAAGTTTTCTTGTTAAACCGTGCAGGGATTTATCTTCTTTATTCTCCGAGGGTCTGTTGACGGTCAAAACGCCGTCATTCATCTCGATGATCATTCTTTTGCTGATTGCCTGTTTCAATTCGCCCTTGGGACCTTTAACGGTAACCA
>DAITPG010000342.1:0-2304 GCA_036833715.1 Eubacteriaceae bacterium
CCAGTCGTTGGCGTCTTCGAGGAACGGAGTGCCCGGTTTTACCATAGAACCGCCGGCTACTTCTACAAACTGCCATTCGATGCCGAACATGTCTTTTCCGCCGTAGGTTTCGCGCGGGATGGGCACTGCTTCAATGATAAAGCCGCGCGCCACGTTGTCGGGATAAAAGCTGGGGCAGAATAAGGTAGTTTCTACATTTGAAATCTGCCATACCGGTTTTTTATCTTTCACGAGAGAAATGTAGGCTTCTTTGGCGGACATGGGGAAATCAAACACCGGAATGGAAGGGCCGCCTGGAATACGGCTGGGAACCTCACG
This sequence comes from Eubacteriaceae bacterium, assembly GCA_036833715.1. Taxonomy (GTDB): domain Bacteria; phylum Bacillota; class Clostridia; order Eubacteriales; family Anaerofustaceae; genus JBGMEA01. Next base: position 319 of record DAITPG010000342.1, read on the forward strand.
GACTATTTTCATTTCTTTTTCATCAAATTTTGGGATGGTCATAAAATCCTCCTTTTAATTAAAGCTTTTATATTTTTTTATGCGAATGCCGCTGTGTCTTTTGGCTCCGCACAGACCTTCATTTTTATAAGCGGGCTTCTTCTCTTTGGGGATCATGCGATAAGAAACCTGAGGTGTGACTCTCATTAACGGTTATAAGAAAAACGGTTTCCGCTGATAACTTTCCAGACCTCGTCGCATTGCGCCAGCACGTCGGCGGATAGAGCTCCTTTTTCCAGCAACGCAAGGTTTTGAACCAAATGCTCCGGCTTGCTTACGCCGATGATCACGCTACTCACATGCTCAAAGGATACGCTCCAGCGCAGCGCAAGCTCCAGCAGCGTCATGCCGCCCTCGGCCGCAATCTGCGATAAGCGTTCCATCGCGCCAAACGTGTCATCGTTCCAGTAACGCTGATAATAGCCGCCCAAGTCCGAAAACCGCGTGTTCTCCACGGGTTTTTCTTTGGAATGCTTGCCGGAAAGCAGTCCGCCGGCGATCGGGTTATATACCACCAGCCCGATATCCTTTCGCTTGATGCACGGCACCAGCTCGCTTTCAAGCCCGCGGGTGATCACGTTATACACGCTTTCGGTCACGCTCGGACCTGCCCAGTGATGTTTGTCGCAGATATGCGCGGCTTCCGTCAGCTGCCAAGCCGCATAATTGCTCATGCCTATGTATCTGACCTTGCCGGATTGTACCAGCGTGTCCATTGCGCGCAGGCTTTCCTCTATCGGCGTTTTCGGGTCGGGAAAATGCATATAAAAGATATCCAGATAATCGGTATTCAGCCGTTTTAAGCTTTTTTCCACCGAAGATAACAGATGCTTTCGATTGAGCCCCATGCCGTTTTGTCCCGCCTCGGACGGTCCTCCCGCTTTGCTTGCCAGTACGATCTCGTCTCTGCAGCCGGCCAGGCCCTTTCCCACGATCGTTTCGCTCTGCCCTGCCGTATAAATATCCGCGGTATCGATAAAATTGACACCCGCTTCCATCGCTTCTTTCATAATACGGATGCTTCCCTGCTCGTCCAGCTGTCCTCCGAATGTCATCGTTCCGAGGCTTACCCTTGAAACGGTCAGCCCCGTGCCTCTCAATTTGCCATATTCCATTGCCAACCTGCCTATCTATATGTATTCTTATATATTATAGCTTTATGCTCTAATTTTGTAAAGTATTTTGAACTTATAATAGTAAAATATAAAATATTGCTATTCTGTAAAGTTTGTATAAATAAGTGACGGATCAATATTTTACAATAAACAACGGCGGTACGGAAAGTCCGTTTATTAAGTCAGAAGACAAGCCTCAAGTGACATCCGTCTGTCTTGAGTCGTGTGCGCACCGAGCAAAATATCCAATGTTTAAAATGGATAAACTCAACTATATGCAAATGCCGGCTCGGACTATTCTGAGTACATTGAATGATTTCTGTTACATCTTGAAAGCGCGTGAAAAAAGTCTTATGATAAATAAAAAACCATCGGAGAAAAAAATGAAAATATTTGCCGTCTACTTTTCGGGCACGGGAAACACACGCTACGCTGTGCAGCGATTTTTAAACCGCTTTGAAGGCAGCGAAATGCACAGCATTGAGGAGCGCATCGATTTTTACACGTCTGCGGAACCGTTTGATACGCTGCTGGTCGCCTATCCCATTTACGGCAGCGACCTGCCTTCAAATCTGCGCGATTTTCTTGCGGAACACAGCGCATTGTTCCGCGGTAAAAAACTCATCACGATGGCCACGCAATATTTGTTTTCCGGTGACGGCGGCATGCTGGCGTACCGTATACTTAAAATGCAGATCAGCTCACTTGCGGCATCCATACATATCAATATGCCGTCCAACATCAATCTCACTTCGTTCATAAAAGTAAAAAACGGAGCGGAAAATGAAGGCAAGCTTCGGGAAGCAGATGAAAAGATCGACCGATGCGCCGA
>DAITPG010000343.1:0-2290 GCA_036833715.1 Eubacteriaceae bacterium
AGTGCTGCTGGCGGGTGCGGACAAAGTATCCGTCAATTCCGCAGCGGTCTTAAATCCTTCGATCATTGCTGATGCGGCCAAACGTTTCGGCCGTCAGTGCGTGGTTTTGAGCGTCGATGCCAAAAGAAACAAAGACAGCTGGGATGTTTATATCAACGGCGGGAGAAAAAATACCGGGCTGGATGCCATCGATTGGGCAAAAAAAGCCGAATCCGTTGGAGCGGGTGAAATCTGCATTAATTCGATTGACAGTGACGGGATTAAAAACGGCTTTGATCTTGAACTGATCGCGCGATTAAATGAGGAGCTCAATATACCGATCATCGCATCCGGCGGAGCAGGCACCATGAGGCATTTCGCGGATGTGCTAAAAGTAGGCGCCGATGCCGCTTTGGCCGCGAGCGTATTTCATTATGAGGAAATCAAAATAGCGGAGCTAAAACAATTCTTAAAGGAAGAACAAATACCCGTGCGGATATAATATTATAATTGAAAGTTGGCATATATGGATATCGAACAATTAAGATTTGACGAACAAGGGCTGATACCCGCCATTGTACAAAACTATAAAAGCGGCAAAGTGCTTATGCTGGGTTACATGAACAAAGAGGCTTATGAAAAAACGCTGCAAACCAAAAAAGTGGTGTTTTATTCGCGTTCACGCAGCTGCTTGTGGATGAAGGGAGAAACGTCCGGCAATTTCTTGCACGTAATCGAACTGCTTTCGGATTGCGATAACGACGCGATTCTTGTCAAAGCCGACCCGGTGGGCCCGACCTGCCATACGGGAAGCGAAAGCTGCTTTTTTAACCAAGCTTACCGTGACGAAGGACGCAGCCTTGACCACACGATCCTTTTTGACTTGTTTAGCCTGATCGAGGACAGAAAAGCAAATCCGGTCGAAGGCTCCTATACCAACTACTTATTTGACAAGGGCATTGACAAAATTTTAAAAAAAGTCGGAGAAGAAAACGCTGAAACCATCATTGCGGCAAAAAACAATTCCAAGGAAGAAATCATTTATGAAACTTCCGACTTGTTTTATCACTTATTGGTCATGCTCTCAGAAAGAGGCGTCCGCCCGGAAGACATACTCAAAACCCTTTGCGCGCGGCACGGAGGCAAGTATTAGAAATTGACCGTTATTGACATTTTTCAGCGTTTATATTATACTGAAGGCAATTGAATACGATTCAGGCTGCATTGCATTAATAGGGAAACAGGATCACCTGTGCGGTCCCGCCGCCGTATGGTGGAGCAAGCTGTCACGCCGCGTTAGCGGTATCTGCCACCGGTAGATCCGGGAAGGCGACAGCATTGCCGAGAAACCAAGCCGGAAGACCTGCCTGAACGGTACACCGATTTCACGGAGTATGAAAAGGTGCTGATATAAAGACATTTATAAACGGCATATTTATGCCGTTTTTATTTCGCAAATACGTTTGGAGCTTTAATTATGATGATTTTCGTGATCGGCGGTGTAAAGGGCGGCAAAAGCATGCTGGCTCAGTGCGCCGCAAAATATTTGTCCGAACAAACCTCCCTAGGCAAGCTGTATTATCTGGCTACCATGATATCGCGGGACAGCGAAGATGACAAGCGAATCGACAGACACATCAAGGACAGGGAAAACTGGGGATTTGAAACCATCGAGGAAGGGTGCGCTCTGCCTAATATACTGCATCGCGTCAGCAGGGAAGATGTCATTTTGCTTGACAGTGTGACCGCGTATGTGCAAAATAACATTTTCAGCGACAACGACGCAGTAAACCAAATCGACAGTCAAGTTATGGACAGCCATATCCTCGCCCTGCGGGATAAGGTGAAGCATTTGATCATCGTATCAGACTATATATTTTCGGACGCTATTCAATACAATGAAACGACCGAAATGTATAAAGAAATATTGGGAACGGTTCATTGCAATATTGCCGCTAACAGCGATATTGTGATCGAATGCGCTTATTCAAATATGAAATTCTGGAAAAACAAATCGGCATTTGATTTTAAGCCGGTCCTCGACCATTATTACGGACTTAGTTCTCATCTCGAATATAAAGATATTTAGGTAACGCGAATGTTCAAATCATTTTTCGCTTGTATGGCAATGTTCACAAAGCTTCCGTTTCCCATTGTTACATGGGAAGAAAAAAAAGGTCCGCTCTCTTTATGCTTCCTGCCGTCGGCAGGATTGTTTTGCGGACTGCTTTCCTATTTGCTTTTTCTCGGTATCGGATATTTTGAAATTTCGCCGGATGCCAGCGCGGTCTTGCTGCTTTTATCGCTTTAT
>DAITPG010000344.1:0-2258 GCA_036833715.1 Eubacteriaceae bacterium
GATACCGGCCACAACATCCGTCATTTGAGCGTTTGAAGCCAGCTGCGAAATCACTTCAGATTCAGCGAACACCGTGCAGGTGTTGGAAATGCTTGCGGGATTTTTGGATTGCAGCGACAGCTGCGCCAAGTCGGATATCCCAACCCCTAAAATATTGGCCATTACATCCAAAAATCTGCCTGTGCCGGCAGCGCATTTATCGTTCATCACAAAGTTCTCAAGCCGTCCCATTGCGTTCACTCGGATAGCTTTGGCATCCTGCCCGCCGATATCAATGATGGTGCGCACATCCGGGAAAACATGATGGCATCCTTTAGCGTGACAGCTCAACTCACTCATATCACCGTTTGCGATATCCAAGGAATTTCGTCCGTACCCGGTTGCCACCACCCTGTCGATATCTTCCATGCTCCTGCTTGCGGAGCGCAGGACTTCCTCCACAGCCTTTTGCTGGCCTTTGGTGCCCGTACCGCCAATCACGAGAGAGCTTGCAATGATTTCACTGCCGTTTTTTAATAGAATGCATTTTGATGTCGTGGAACCGATGTCGGCTCCCAAAGTGTAAATATCCATGGACGCTCCGCAAAAAATTATCTTTTTAAGCATATTATACTAAAAAAAAACATTATTTGTATCCTTTTTTATATAAATTAACATTTTTTTTAAATCTCCGATCATAAACCCGAATTTATCTTGGCCTAACCGGTTTAATTCATATATCTTTATTAAACCGAACAAATTTAGGACAAAGTATTGATAAAACAAATAACTAGATGAAATACATGGTTCGAAATACTTTTTTTTCAATCCGTATATTTGTACTTATATATAATTTATATAATTATTAATGAGAAGAATAAATAGATTTTAGACAATAAAAAATAGCAACATCAACATGACATTGCTATTCAGATTACGTTTTATTCCACGGTTACCGATTTGGCAAGATTTCTGGGCTTGTCGACGTCGCAGCCCTTGTATACGGAAACGTAATAGGCGAGCATCTGCAGAAGGACGACTGCAGGAACCACGCTGGCGTCATTGAAAATATCGTCGATATACAATACCTGATCGGCGGCCTGCGCCACCTCTACCGAAGATTTCTGCGCAAGGGCAATCACATAAGCGCCTCGTGCTTTTACCTCTTTGATGTTGCTGATCATTTTTTCAAGGTGTTCGCCCGACTGTGTGCAAAGGGCAACCACGATGGTTCCTTCTTCAATCAACGCGATCGGTCCGTGCTTCAGTTCCCCCGCCGGATACGCTTCGGCATGAATGTAGGATATCTCCTTCATTTTCAGCGCGCCTTCAAGCGCAAGGCAATAATCCAAATTTCTTCCGATAAAGAAAACGTCTTGCTGATCAACGAATTTCTTGGCGATCTTTTTGATTGCGCTTTCATTTTTCAGCGCGCTTGCTGTGTGAGCGGAAAGATCCAGGCATGCTTGATGCATACGCTCCTGATCATCCGCGCTGATGGTGCCGGCCAGCTGACCAAGCTTCAGCGCCGTCAATACCATGCACAATACCTGCGTTGAATACGCTTTGGTGGAAGCCACGGCAATCTCGGGACCAGCGCAGGTCATCAGCACATCGTCCGCTTCGCGCGTAACGCTGCTGCCCACAACATTGGATATTGCGAGCACGCGCGCTCCTTTTTCTTTGGCTAAACGCATCGAAGCCAACGTATCGGCCGTTTCGCCGGATTGGCTGATGGCGATAAACAGCGTGTTATCATCGATGATGGGATCGTTGTATCTGAATTCCGATGCTATTTGTATTTCAACGCTTTTTCTTGCGTATTTTTCGATAAGCAGTTTGCCGACGCATCCGGCGTAATAAGCCGTTCCGCAGGCGACGATATAAATTTTGCTTATTTTATCGAAGTCTTCTTTGGAAAGCTTGAAGTCATCCAGTTTGATTTCTAGTGATCGTGTTTCCAATCTTCCGCGCAGCGTATCGGTTATGGATGTAGGCTGTTCATGAATTTCCTTAAGCATAAAATGTTCATAGCCGCCTTTGCTGGCTGCATCGGCATTCCAGGTAACGTGAAAAACATCTTTTTCGATCGGCTTTTTGTTTTGGTCATAAAGCTTCACTTCTTTTTGCGTAACCACGCCGAACGTATTGTTGTCGATCAAATAAACGTCCCTGGTATAATTCAAAATTGCCGGGATATCCGAAGCGATGAAGTTTTCATTTTCTCCGAGCCCGATGATCAGCGGGCTGTCTTTTCTGACTGCAATGATCTTGCCGGG
>DAITPG010000345.1:0-2252 GCA_036833715.1 Eubacteriaceae bacterium
ACCGCTTCGGCATGGTTGCCCACCTCAATAAAATTATCATTGCCGATGTCGATGCGCAGCGCGGCCGCAATGCGAACGCTGTTTTCGTTCGCTTCGGCAAGCGTAAATTTCAATCTGGGGTCGTTTATTTCCCCATTTTGTCCTTCAATATAAATGGTTTCCATATTTCCTCCTAATGGACATAGATCGCACCGCTCAGGCGCACCCATTGATCCGATGATGATGATACCCACGCCAGCGCGCCGCCGCCACCGCTGTCCTGCAGGCGCAGATAGTTGGCCTCAACGATGCCCGTAACATGGTTGCCGTTGCCCAGATTGGTGCAGCCGTAAGTTTCGGCCGTGCCGATGGCCTGCGAATAAGACGTGAGCGAAACGGGCAGTCCGGCGATCTTGCAGTAGCCCGTGCCGGCGGAGCTGATTTTGCATTTGATGTGGCATTCGATATAGATCAAATCCCCCATCCGGTACCAGGTGCCCACACGGTAGCTGTAGGTCGCAGTCGGATTGGTTCCGGTATGCGAGGCAAGGGTCGGCGTCCATGTTCCGGCGGACGCAAGATTGCCGCCGTGAATGATCTCCGAATTGGTCCCGTCCAGCATCAGGTACATCGCGTTATCGGTATCATTGTAATATAAGCCGTCGTTATTTGCGAAATTCAGCATGTTTTTGGCTGAGATATTGCCGTTTTCATCCCGTTTCACAACGGTGTTGGCGGCGTATCCGCTTGCCGCCGCGTCCAAGTCGGAGAGCAGATGGTTCCAATTGCCCCAAACGGAGCCTGCGGATACGCGAAGATAAACGCCTTTGTTGTTTCCGCTGGCATAAGGCACCGCAAGCTGGGCGTGAAAGCCCGGATTATGATAGCCGGTCATATGATAGATGTGATGGTAATTTCCCGGCAGACCCGTTACGGCCTGCTCGACATTGTATTGTCCGGGCGGCAGGGTCATTTCGTCCAGCTGGGCAGCGGTGATGGTTTTGACCGAAAAGATCTCGTTGCCGCTTGCGTCAAAAAAACCGCCGTCCGTCACCACCGAGCCCGCCACATCCAGTCCCTTGCCGATGGACGCTTTTTTTCCGATGCCCAATGCCGTGCCCGATGAGGTACGTTTGGCTGTCATGTTTTTGGTGACACCCAGATTATACCGGCTGCGCAGCTCTTCGGCGGTCTTGGGAGCGGATAAATCCTGCGTGTTTACGTTTTTCAAAAATGCTTCCTTTCTTTATATGGTTTGTGAAATCAAGGATCAGGGCAAAATAGGCAAGATTCGGCCACAAATTGCGCCACTGAGTCAGATGGATTAAGGTTGAGAGTAAAACGGAAAAATCTGCCTGTTATAGGATCCTTCTAAGACGCATAAACTATTTTCGATGATCGGCTCGCAGAAGTTGCGGCGATCGTCGCAGGCAGGCCGGGCGCATACGGCATTTCGTATTCATCACGCAGAAAAATTGTGCCCGTCTGCTTTTTTTATTGGCAGAAAGACCCATTCTTCGCATATTTTATAGTGAAGCGCCGTCCAATGCCGGTTTCAGAAGGTCAGAGCCGGTATCGCGGTGACTTTCACAAGCATCGATGCTTTTTATAAAAAATTGACCCGTCAGAGCCCGAATGGGTTTATTTATACCGGACGAACAACAGGCGTATAACCGCTTTTGTTCGTCCGCGTTTTTTTGCATAACAAAACGCCACCCGATGGATGGCGTATGTTTGTTTTATAGTTTTACTCCAATCTGAAACGGCGGAATTCATGAATGTGCTCTTGAGGCTTCGACATTCCGTTTCGTCCGCGCAGACGGGCGCTACTGTTCGTTCGATCTCAATTCATTTTTGAGGCTCTCCGATCCCTTACTTTCACAAATCCATTGTAGCATGCCGTCTGTCGACATTCCATGACACGGCACAGCTCAGTCCTTTTTCCCGATAAATTCAATCAGATAGTAGGTTCCGCCGATAAATAGGCCCATCATGGGAAGCGAAGATGACGCTGCCGCTGCCGCCGTGCCGATAGAAGTTTCCTCACCGTCGTTTTGAGAAGTGCCGGATGAGGAATCCGATGTTTCATCGGTTCCGCTGTCTTGGCTTTGCGCTTCCGCCTGAGCGGCTTCAAACGCCTGCGCATATTGCTGCGCGAGTGTCCTGCCCTTGCTGCATCGCGGGCTGAGCAGCGAGCAGTGCTTGCTGCAAAGCGTGCATTTTAAGCTGCCCAAATATTCCTCTAATGTCATGGTTTCCGCATCTTCGGTATC
>DAITPG010000346.1:0-2247 GCA_036833715.1 Eubacteriaceae bacterium
ATACTTAATGTCACTTCCTTATTATTTAAACTTCACAAAAGAAAGGGTACAGAAATGATTGCACAACATGAAAAGATATTCATTTCAAATCTAATGTTGGACGCTATGGAAGATTACCTTTTATATATACGTAAGATTAATTTTCATAAATTTGACGCTACTACTGAGAATACTATAAAACAAATCAATTCAGTTTGTGCCTATCACAGTCAGGCTGTTTTACATCTAATTAAAGAAGACTTTTTTTGGGAAGCTGAATTGTTATTAAGAACTATATTGGAAGGTACTGTAAAACTAGGGTATATAGCTTGTGAACCATTACAAATTGATAATAAGATTTTCGAGTTTTCACAAATTTTGCCTTATATTAATGGGAATAAAAGAAATAAACGCGTAGAAAATATTTTAAATTTAGTTGACTTATCAGAAAAAAGTCGTGAAGCAGATATATATAAACATATACTTGATAGCGAATTACCATGTATTGATGAGACTCTCAATAGAAAAAATCGTAATATAATTAAGAGGAAATGGGATTTTATGTCAATGATCCAAAGTATTCAAGATAGTGATATTAATGAATTAGTCAATACAACCATTTTAAGTTATCCTTACGGAATGATGAGTCATATAACCCACATTGACTTTGATGGTTTAAATTATATATTTGAAAGATTTGAACGTAGTGATGAGGAACGAGAAAAGGTTAACGCATTGCAAATGTGTAGGCAATATTCGGATACATATAATTTGATGCTTACGAGATCAATCTGCATTTGTCTTATATATCAAATTGAATATAATGAACTACTAAATTTTCCAGTCAAACATCATGAATTATTAGGTAGCATAGAGAATCAACGACAACTTCACCAATTATCTTAAAACTACTAAATTACTTTATCAAGTATTAATAATACTTAATGTCAGCGTTAGTGTGCATAAAGCATCCCACATATAGCAGGATGCTTTTTTTTTCCCGTGATGGTCATCTCGATCAGCTGATGGGTTTTAATGTTTCCTCCGGCAAAGCTCCGGCTCCAATGGGCTTAAGGAGCGGCTGCCCTAAAGGCGGCTCGGAGTTTGTAGGCAAAAATGCCGGAAGGTTGACCAAAGTAAGCAAATTGGACTTTACTTGGGCGGCGGGAGCCTTTTTCAGCTCCACCGTTACAACGCACTGCGCCGTTTTGTCGCCGATTTGGCAGGTGACAACCGCGGTGCCGGGATTGACGGCGGTTACGGTTCCGTCCCTGCTTACCGTTACTGTATAATCGTCGCTGCTGCTCCATGCGGGCGCGGGAGAGGTTTCCGGCGATACGGCATAGGTAAGCTGCGCGGCGGCTTCTTCGGCATCGGCGCCCAGATACAGAGTCAACGACTCGCTTACTGTTAATTGAGCGGGCGTATAGCGGAATAGGAACAGGCCGTTTCCGATTTCGAGGATCGCATTCAGCTGGTCATAAGATATCGTGTGGTTTCGGATGATGTTGTTGGAGCCCCAGTTGGCGTCCAGCACGGTGATTTCTTCATTGGCGTCATCCCTGCCGATGTAGATCATCGAGTGCGGGTTGCCGCCGCCTCCGCCGTAGCAAAGCACATCGCCGGCCTGCGCCAGGCTCAAAAGCGGTAACAGCTCGCTTTCGGAATAGGTTTCCTTGACCAAATACAGGTAATCGGACGATTCGGTTCCGTCGGTGTAATCCCAATTAAAATCCGCGGTGTCCAGATCAAACAGGTAGGCGAAGGTTCGCTTGGCAAAGCCGTAGCATTGTCCCAAGCCGTCATAATAGGTGTCGGTTTCTATCGCGTTGATTTTTTCCAATACGTCTTCAGGTTGCAAAGTTGTTGCCGATACAGTGGTTGTGAACGGGAATATCACAAAAAGCAAAACAACGATCAAAAAACTCGATATTGATTTCTTAATCAATATTTTTCCTCCGGTGCGCTTAATTTGTAACGTAATTGTAACACGTTTTGAATTTCTTACCAAAACTTTTCCTGTTCTTTTATCGGTCTTTACCGATTTTAATGCAACGTTCGAATACGAAAGCGGACCTGCGGCTTTATTTGCACAAGGAAAATCCGCAGAAAAACCGCGATAATGGAAGGTTTCGGCGGAATAAACGGAAGAGATTCGCACGTTCGAATTTATTAACCAAAGTTGAGCCGAACGACAAAAAACCCGCATTTCTGCGGGTTCAGGCTACTGACAAACCCATAGTTTTTAACGAACTACGGGTTTGTTCT
>DAITPG010000347.1:0-2214 GCA_036833715.1 Eubacteriaceae bacterium
TGGCATCATATGTGCCCACCTCGCTTTTCAGCGAGCGGTACCGTTCGTCCAATGTGTTCATTTCGTCGTCGATCTGCTTTAAACTCTCGTCCAGCGCGCTTTTATCGAGATAGGCTTTGGATGCCTGCGCGTTGAGCCTGTCCATTCTATGTACAAAGATATTGACTTCGATGGCTTTGAGCTCGTTTTTGTATTCGATGAATTTCTCCGCTTTTTCGGCCTGCTTTTTTAAGCCGGGCAGGCGGTTTTGCAGTTCCGCGATAATGTCGGTGATGCGGTAAAGGTTGTTTTGCGCTTTCTCCAGCTTTTTTTCGGCTTCCAGCTTGCGCACCTTGTATTTGACGATGCCCGCCGCTTCTTCGATGAGCAGCTTGCGTTCAAACGGCGAAACATTGATCACGGATTCGATCTGTCCCTGCCCTACGATGGAATAACCTTCGCGTCCCAGCCCCGTATCCATAAACAATTCCTGAATGTCCTTGAGACGGCACAGGGTCTTGTTGAGATAATATTCGCTCTCGCCCGAACGGAACAGTCTGCGGGTAACGTTGATCTCTTCATATTCGACCGGAAAGTTTCTGCCGGAGTTGTCCAAAATCAAAGAGACCTGGGCATAGCCCAGCGGTTTTTTTTCCTGCGTGCCCGAAAAGATCACATCCTCCATTTTGGAGCCTCGGAGTGATTTTACGCGCTGTTCGCCCAGCACCCAGCGTATGGCGTCAACGATATTGCTTTTTCCGCTGCCGTTGGGGCCTACGATGCCTGTGATGGCGTCATTGAAGTCGATCTCTATTTTTTTGCCGAACGACTTAAAGCCGTATATTTCGATACGTTTCAGGATCATGGTTCACCTCATGTCAGTCAATTATTTCAAGTTCTTTAAGAACCAGCTCGGCGGCGTTCTGTTCGGACTGCTTTCGGTTATGTCCTTCCGCCGCAGCGTAGCCTGTATCATTGATCACAACACGGGAATAAAAGGTCTGGTCATGTTCCGGTCCTGTCACTTTGATCAGCTGATAAGATAATTCTCCCATCGATTTCGACTGCACATATTCCTGCAGCATTGTTTTAAAGTCATAAGTCAAAAGCCCTTTGACAGAATTTTCAATGATGGGGCCCAGTTTATCCAATATAAACGTTTCGGCGGCTGCATAGCCTCCGTCCAAATAAACGGCGCCGATGACGCTTTCAAAGGCATCGGCGATGATGTTCTTTTTTTCTCTTCCGCCGCTGAGTTCCTCTCCCTTGCCAAGGATCACATAATCCCCAAGCTGGATGGATTCGGATGCAGCAAACAGCGAATCGGCGCAAACGATCAAAGAACGGAGCTTGGATAAAACGCCTTCGTTTTCATCCTTCATCCGCAGGTACAGATGCGTGCTGATCACCAGCTGCAGCACCGCGTCTCCCAAAAACTCCAATCTTTGATTGCTCGCCGCCTTTTTTTCGTTGATGGCGGAGCTGTGGGTCAAGGCCATACGGATCAGATTTTTATCGCCAAAGCCGTACGCCATTTTTTCTTCCAATCGGTCAATAATCAAATGTCGTTTCCTTTCCTTTGATAAAAAATAAGGGCTGAGATCAGCCCTTAACCAAATCAGTTCTTTTCAAAATATTCAACGATATCTCTGACTTGTTTGATATTCTCAAGACTTTCCTCATTGACTTCGATGTTAAACTCGCTTTCAAAAGCCATGATCAATTCCATCACATCGAGCGAATCGGCGCCGAGATCGTCAACGAAATACGAGTCCATCGTTATTTTTTGCGCGTCGATTTCCAATTGTGCCGCGATCATCTCTTTTACTTTTTCAAAAACCATTTTAGGCCTCCTTGATTCAATATAACCACTATAATATAAAAGCATTCATTAATATTTATATCACATCTTGGCAATTAATTACAACATTTTTGTGATTTTATCCAAAACATTGTTTCGCTGAAATTTTATGGCCTGGCCGACCGCGTTTTTAAAGGCTTCCGCGTCACTGCTGCCGTGCGCCTTGATGATGCCGCCGTTGATGCCCAGCAGCGGAACGCCGCCGTGCGCCTTGGGATCGAGGGCGCTTTTCTTTGTGGTAAGCTCCTTTTTGATCATCAGCGCGGCTAGCTTATTGAGCGGCCCCGCCATAAATACGTCTTTAAAAATAGAAAACACATATTTAAGGGTGCCTTCGAGTGTCTTTAAAATAATATTGCCCGTAAAGCCGTCGC
>DAITPG010000348.1:0-2197 GCA_036833715.1 Eubacteriaceae bacterium
CACCGGCATGTCGGAACGTTTGCGCAGCTCCTTGCAGATGTAAAAGCCGTCGTTTTGCGGCAGGTTGATATCCAGCAGCAGCAGGTGCGCTTCGGATGCCAATACTTGCGTGACGATATCGCCGCTGCCTTCGCTGCTTTCACATTCGTATCCGTTTTTTACAAGAAACGAGGAAAGCTCGTCCCGGATTTTTTTATTGTCTTCGATGATAAAAATCTTTTTCAAAGCCCTTTTCCCTTTAACCGATATGATTTACCGTTATTATAACATAACGGCTTTACTAATTTCAATTATATCGTAATTCAATCTATATTTATTGATTATCAATAATTTTTTATTGACATTTGATGTGCGCGCTGATATCATGGGCATAAATCGAATATAAAAGCAGGGTGAGGGTTTTATGATCATCAAATTGATACAGCCAAAAATGAAAAAGCGTCCGATGGATAATGAATTAAAAACGCGCATGTCGCCGTCGCTGGCGCTGCTGACGATCGCAGAGATGCTGAGAGCGGAGCACACGGTGATCCTCGAAAATGAAAATATTGAGAAGATACGTTTTGATGAGAAGACGGACCTTGTATGCATAACCGTGACGGTGGATGTGCTGCCCAGAGCCGCAGCCATCGCAGCGGAGTACAAAAAACGAAACGTGCCCGTGATCGCGGGCGGTATTCATGTCTCCTGCGATCCTGAAAACTGCGCCGAATATTTTGACTCGGTCTGCACGGGCATGGCGGAAGACACCCTGCCGCAAATGATCGAAGACCTTCAAAACGGAAGATTAAAAAAGATCTATCGTAGTTCGCACAGCGGAAATACGCAGCTTGTTTCACCCGGATACGCCCTCGCCGACCGCTCGAAATACCTGTACACGAATATCGTCAGCACGAGCCGAGGCTGCCCGTATTGCTGCGACTTCTGCTACAACAGCTGTGAAGCCTATAAAAATCTTTATATCACAAGGACTACAAGCGATATCCTGAACGACATCAAAACGCTCAAGACTAAGCATATTATGTTCATTGACGATAATTTTATCGGCAATTCCGAACGGACACGGGAGCTTCTGCGCGCGATCAAACCGCTGAGGCTAAAATGGAATGCCGATGTATCGGCAAATATCGGCGCGATGCCTGAATTATTGGATGAAATGCGGGAAGCGGGGTGTGAGAGTTTATTTATCGGCTTTGAAAGTTTAAACGCAAACGCGTTAAAAAACGTACACAAAGGGCAAAACAAAACCAAAAAGTACGATGCTCTTGTGCGGGAGATTCACAAGCGGGGGATTATGATCAATGCGAGCTTTGTGTTTGGCCTTGACGGCGACGACGAAACGACCTTTGGGACAACGCTGGACTGGATCGTAAAAAACAAGATCGAAACCGTTACCTCGCACATCCTGACGCCGTACCCCGGCACCCGATTATACGAGGAGTTTGCCTCTCAAGGCAGAATCACCGACTTCGACCTTTCGAAATACAACACCGCGCATGTCGTGTACCGGCCGCTTAACATGACGGCGGAGCAGCTGAGCGCAGGCTACTTAAAGCTCTATAAAGAGATCTACAGCTTCAAAAATATCATCAAACGCATGCCGGTATCGAAGCGCCAGTGGCTTCCCTACCTTACCTTTAACCTGCTGTACCGAAAGTTCGGCACTTTTACCGAATGGCTTTGTGCGCTCATCGGTTTTCAAAGGATCGGTAGGTTTGCGCAATGGGTTTCGTATCATATTAAATAACAGTGAGGACGCACTTATTTGAGGATATCTGTACCGTATACTATTAAATAAAGCAAAGATTCAAAAACAAAAGCACCCGTTCCATGGGTGCTTTGTTCATTTATTCCTGCCCCACCAGATTCCACATGATATTGAATTTGTCATACACCACGCCGTAGCAGGGGCTGAAAAAGCTCTGCTGAAGCGGGATGCCTACGCAGCCTTCCTCCGAGAGGATCTCAAAGGCATGCTTCACTTCGTCTACGGTACATTCCACCGCGACGGCGACACGGTCGGAAGCTGATTCGTCGATGGGCTGGATGCAATCCGAAAGGCGGATAAATTGATTGCCGAAAGCCAGAGTCGCCTGCAAGACCCAGTCTCTTTTGTCGTCCGGGATACCCGGGGAGTTGGGATTGGGCGGAATATCCGAAAAAAGCATCATTTCTTTGACGCTTGTCCGAAACGCTC
>DAITPG010000349.1:0-2129 GCA_036833715.1 Eubacteriaceae bacterium
CTGGACGGTATCGACAAGGATCCTGATCGCGGTGAGATCGAAGATTTCATCAAGACCCATCACGGCACCAGCGAGATCAGCCTGTTTAAAGCGAAGGCGGCCGAGAGCGGTTATGCGGGAGACGAGGATTTCACATATCACACCGTGCTACCGGCGTCCAAGGAAACTTCTATCGTTATGCTTGCCGATTCAATCGAAGCGGCCGTGCGCAGCCTGGAAAACCAGGATACCGACAGCATCAAAAAAATGATCCAAACCATCGTCAATAAAAAGATCAATGAAGGTCAGCTCAAAAAGAGCAAGCTTTCCTTTTTCGAAATAGAACAGATCAAAGAGAGTTTTTTTGAGGTGCTTTCAGGCGTTTATCACAGCCGCATCAAGTATCCCAATCAAGCCGATGAAGGGATCAAAACATGATCGAAGAAATTGATTTTGACAACCGCAGCGGCAAGGTTCTTGGCGATGAAGTCTATGATTACGCCAAAAAAGCCATCCAAGAGGCGTTGACCGGATTTGAATTTGATATCGGCTGGCAGATAAGCGTATCTTTCGTCGATGGTGAAGAGATTCAAAGGCTGAATGCGGAATACCGAAGCGTGGAATGCGTTACCGATGTATTATCCTTCCCCATGGAGGACAGCGACGGGCGCGGTGTGGCGTTGCTGGGCGATATTGTACTTTGCATCGACCGCGCGGACGAGCAGGCGAGGGAATTTGGTCATACGCTCGAACGGGAGATATCGTACCTGACCGTACATTCGGTTTTACATCTTCTCGGCTACGATCACGAAGAAGACGATGAGAAAAGCGAAATGAGAAACATCGAAAAAGAGATCATGGCAAAACTACAGATATTCAAGGGGTGACATTTTGCGCAGACTGATAAAAAGTTTTGGGTACGCTTTTGAAGGACTCATTTATTTGATCAAAACACAGCCTAATTTCAGGATCGATATGGTATGCGCTTTTGTCGCATCGGTAGCCGCGTTGCTGCTTCATTTTACGATGGCGGAGTGGGGAGTTCTCTTTGTAGTGATCGGGCTGGTCGTTTCCGCCGAAGCGTTCAACACAGCCATCGAACGGGCAGTGGACTGTGCAACCAAAGAGTTCAATGAAACCGCTAAACAGGCCAAGGACACGGCGGCAGCCGCAGTGATGATCATGAGTATGACGGCTGTTTTGGTAGGCGTTGTTTTATATGTGAGCAAGATCATCAAGCTGTTAAGGTAAAAAAATGATCCAAGGCATTTGAATCGATCACCCCATGATATTGCTGCATCGAAGCGGGTTTACAGACAAAGATACAATTAGGAAATTATTTCAGATAAATTCGATAATATCAAGATAGGAACATTTATAAATGGATGAAAATTTAAAAAAAGCGCTCATCGGCACGGCCGTTGAAATGCGCGAAAAGGCATACTGTCCCTACTCCAATTATCAGGTGGGCGCAGCGATCCTTACAAAATCGGGAAAAATATACGGAGGCTGCAACATCGAAAATGCATCGTATCCGGCAACCATCTGCGCAGAACGCACCGCAGCCGTAAAGGCCGTAAGCGAGGGCGAAAAAGAATTTGCAGCGGTGGCGGTAGCCGTATCTGGCACGGCGACTGGATATCCCTGCGGTGTATGCCGTCAGTTTTTAAACGAGTTCGCTTCCGCAAATATGGAGGTATATCTCATCAATAAAGAAGGCGCAGTAGTGGAGGAAAATTTCGATTGCCTTTTTCCGCATGGTTTTAAGGGAAAGGATATGGATTGATGAACGACAAATTTAAATCTGGCTTTGTAGCCGTTGTCGGCAGGACCAACGTCGGCAAATCCACACTACTTAACGCGCTTGTAGGACAGAAGGTTTCCATTGTATCCGATAAACCGCAGACCACGCGCAACAATATCCGTCTCATTCGCACAACGGATACGTCCCAAATGGTATTTATCGACACACCCGGCTTCCACAAGCCCAAAAGTAAACTGGGCAATTTCATGGTGGATGCGGCAAGCTCCGCTGTCAGAGACGTCGATTTGATCCTGTTTATCGTGGAGGAAGACAGCGCTATCGGTAAGGGCGATGCCATGCTGATGGAAAAGCTCAAAAATGAGCGTTTGCCTGTGATCATGCTCAT
>DAITPG010000350.1:0-2121 GCA_036833715.1 Eubacteriaceae bacterium
CCATAAAGGAAAAGGAGGAATACAATGTCAAAACTCAATGAAATCTCAACGGCGGTCGAAACCGGAAAAACCAAACTGATCGCGCAGCTGGTGCAGGACGGACTGGACGCGGGAGAAAAGGCAAATGACATTTTAAACGCCATGATCGACGCTATGAGCATTGTCGGCGATCTTTTCTCGCGCGGCGAAATCTTTGTTCCCGAAATGCTGGTGGCTGCTCGCGCCATGCAAAAAGGCGTGGAAGTGCTCAAACCCATTCTGGCGGGTGAAGGAAGCGTATCGCTGGGCAAATGCATCATCGGTACGGTTTCGGGCGATCTGCACGACATCGGCAAAAATCTGGTGTCGCTGATGATCGCGAGCGCGGGCTTCGATGTGATCGATCTGGGCGTTGATGTGCCATCGGAAAAATTCATCGAAACCATCAAAGCCAATCCGGATGTGAAGATCATTGCCTGCTCCGGCCTGCTGACAACCACCATGCAGGCCATGAAGGATACAGTGGCGGCTATCAACGCATGCGACGTCAAGGGATATAAAGTTATGGTCGGGGGCGCGCCCATTACACAGGCTTTTGCGGATGAGATCGGCGCGGACGCTTATGCGGTGGATGCCGGCAGTGCGGCTGTTAAGGCCAAGGAACTGTTGGCCGGAGCAGTTCAATAAAATCCTCCCGTACGGTCAAAAGCGCTTTCGGCGTTTTTGATCGTACACTTTATTTGTGCCGCAGGAAGGGAAACAAACTTGTAAGTTGTTTTCTGTCCGATAAAATAATTCAAAGCGCAGCCCGGCGGTAGACTAAACGTTTTTTCCGACCCAAAAAATGATATAGAGATCGTAGGCCATCAACTTTTTAAGCCCACTTAAAAATAGTCAATCGATTTAAATTGAAATGTGAGGTGATTATTACGGAATCAGCAATCAATGCGCAGGAGTTAAAAGCTTTCAGAACCAAAATGTATACCGATCTGTATGCGGGCGTTATCCCTCAAAGGATACCCGTGGAAGACGGCCTTCAAATCGAATATCTCATTCAATACGCAGGGAAAGATCTGATGACGACCCAGTACGGCTATACCGCCGAACTTATAATCGAGCTTTTTGAAAAGATCATGGAAGTCGCCAGAGGCGATAAGCTTTCAGCAGGCTTCGCGCGCAATCCCATCGCGCTGATGTTTCAGAAATCCCTGGCAAACCAGATGAGCGCCAACGGCATGATCCAGCATCCCGAACGCTCGTTTATGGGAAGCGAAGAATACGACGAGTTCATCAAAAATCCCTATGATTTTGTGACCGAAAAAGTCTCCATCCGGAGCAACAAGGGCTACGCCGAAGGCGAGATCCTACATGCCATCAATTACGGCAAATATCTTTTGGCCACGCGCGACAACAACATGGCCTTTGCCATCGCCAACAAAACGATCACCGATCGATACGGCTTCTTCGAATACCCCATGGGCAGCGTCGGTTTACAGGGGATTCCTTTTGATTTCATCGCGGACTTCAACCGGGGCTTCGCCGCGGCAGTGGTGGATATGAAACGTGATCCCGAAAAATTCTTGGAAGCGATCAACGCGCTGATGCCGTGGATGATCGATATGGGCAAAACGCCCGTGCAGCATCCGCTCGGGTGCAATATGATCATGACGCATATGGCAACGTTCTTAAGCCGTAAGGATTTTGAAAAATTCTATTGGCCCACATTTTATCAGCTTTGCCACATCTGTGCCGAACGAGGGCAGGCGATGTCTATTTTCTGCGAAGACGACTGGACGCGGTATATCGATGAATTATCCGATCTGCCGCAGGGCACCCGCCTGTTTATGGAATATGGCGATGCGCAGAAATTTAAAGACAAACTGGGCAAAAAAATGATTCTGGGCGGCTTTTATCCCATTACGCTGCTTAAAAACGGCACCAAGAGCCAATGCATCGACAAAGCGAAAGAGCTGATCGATATTTTGGCGCCCGGAGGCAATTACTTCTTCACATTCGATAAGGGAGCGCTCAATCTCAATGATATCGATGCGGATAATTATGTTGCGGTCATGGAATATGTGCTCGAAAACGGAAAATACTCCAACGCCGGAGAGCTTGTGACCACGGCGAAACAAGAAGATT
>DAITPG010000351.1:0-2105 GCA_036833715.1 Eubacteriaceae bacterium
ATAGAATGCAGGCTGCGGTACTCAATAAACATAATAAATAGGCGGCGGCAATCGAAAAATCGGGCAAACCCAAAAACATGGCGGTCTCCTCTCTGAATATGCTGAATATTCTGAATATTTAAACTATTCTTTTGATTATATAAAAAAATTTGACAAAGCGCAACCTTTTTTTCATTCGAACAAACGCAAAAAAAATGCGGCATAACCGCATTTGGAATATTGGTTCAGGCGTATTCTCCTACCTGCATTCTTATTTTATCTGCAACCATTGCTATAAATTCGCTGTTTGTGGGTTTACCCTTGTTTTGGTCGATGGTATAGCCGAATATTAAATCGATGGTTTCGACCCTTCCTCTCGTCCAAGCGACTTCGATCGCATGCCGGATCGCTCTTTCCACCCTGCTTGGCGTGGTCGAATATTTTTGCGCGATGTTTGGATATAATTCCTTGGTGATTGCTCCAAGCAAATCGGGATCGTTGATGACCATTTTAATGGCATCTCTCATGTACGTGTAACCCTTAATGTGTGCCGGTACTCCGATTTCATGAAGTATGGAGGTGATGATAAGATGATGGTTTTTATCATTGGCAAATTCTTTGGTGAACGGCCCTTGATATTGCTGCGAGCTTGTGGTGGAACTTTCATTTTCCACATTGAATAATTCTTCGATTTTTGCTGTGAATTCATCGAGTTCGATCGGTTTTACGAAATAATAGTCTGCACCGAGATCTACCGCTTTCTTAGTAAACTTTTCTCCGCCGACAGCGGACAACATTACAATTTTAGGTTTGTAAATGTCTTCAAAGTTCTTTAAAGATCGCAATACATCCAACCCATCCATGGTAGGCATAATGACATCGATGATCAGTACATCTGGTTTTTCTTTTCTGATTATCTCGATCATTTCCTTCCCATTATTTGCCGTGCCAACAACATTGATGTTTTCAGATAAACTGAGCCTTTTTTCAACAGCTGATGCGAAACTCGCATTATCATCAGCAATCGCCACAGTAAATGTCATATAAACAGCCCCCTTTTGCTATTTTTTATATTTCTGTTTAAGATTACAACACCGATTATCAGAAATTTGTCTAATTTTGGCAATTATCTAAATCTTCTATCATCCATTCGATAAATATGGCATATCCTTTGGTTGGATTGCTCACTAAGACATGCGTAACGGCACCGATAATCTTTCCGTTTTGTATAATGGGGCTTCCGCTCATGCCTTGTATGATGCCCCCGGTTTTTTCAAGGAGCTTGGGATCGGTAACGCTGATCATCATACTTTTAGTGTCCGGATATTTTTGATAGTTGATTTTATCTATATTGATTTCATACTCCTGTATGCCGTCGTCCAGCGTCGTTATGATTTTTGCGGGGCCTATCTGAATTTCATTTTGAGTCGCTATCGGTATGGGTTCGGAATAATACAGGTTCAGATCCCCATCGTACGTGCCGAATATGCCGTAATCATCATTGACCTTGATATCCCCGTAGGTTTTTTCAGTATTGGTAAATATCCCTCTGATTTCACCCGGGACATCTTTTTTGCCCTTGATCAGATTGACCACATCCGCAGCCACCAGCTGTCCGGTATTGACCGGTATCATAACCCCTGTGGTTGAATCGGTAATGCCGTGACCGAGCGCGGCAAAGCTTTTTTTATTTTCGGCTATGCAAGTAAGCGTCCCGATACCCGCGACGTTATCCCTCACCCAAAGTCCGATCTTATATTTGTTATCGGTTTGAGCCTGCAAGGGTATTATATCGATTTTAAGGGTAGCATCTTTTCGGATGACCGTTAAAGTGATTTTTTCGGAAGAAAGCGAATTGAGGAGTTCACGAAATTTTGCGGCAGTATTGACATCAATATCATTGATCTTTCTGATGATATCGCCTTCCAATAAACCGGAATTTTTTGCCGGTGATGAATTGTTGCCGTTGATATCGGTAATATTTTCAAACCCTACGGCAATAACGCCCAGTGTGTTTAATTTTACTCCGATTACTTGTCCGCCCGGATAAATTTTAATATCCGGCAGTACATTGACAGTAACTTCCTTAATTGGTATTATACCTAAAATATTCGCAGTTAGCGAGT
>DAITPG010000352.1:0-2099 GCA_036833715.1 Eubacteriaceae bacterium
GGAATATATTTTTCATTGGTTTCCTGATCAAAATAAGACATATCCTCGCCGCTTGCTTTGGTATGGCAAGTTAGGTCGAAATTTGTTCTGTAAGCAAGTCCGTAAAGTTCTTTCCAGCCAAAAGGTGTTTTATATTCAATATCTACTGTTCTTTTTGAATAATGAGAAAGTTGCGATGGTCTCCATCGTATTTCCGGATTTGGATATCACGCATAAAGATATTTCCTCATTCTTGAGACGGTCAATGAGTTCTTTATGGTATGTACCGCTTAAGTTCCAGCCGGCAAAAAATATCTTAACACGGTCGGTTTGGTTATGGTAACGATTCAGCAGCATTTGCGTGCAGGCACGTGCGCCCAAAAACGATCCGCCGATGCCGATCACTACAAGGGCCGTGCTTTCTTTTCTGATCTGTTTTGCGGTATTGAGAATCTGATCGACTAATTTATCGGATACCGTGTTGGGATAATCAACCCATCCCGTGCTGTCCATGGAACCGTTATGCAGTTTTTCGTGGATGATCCTGATTTTTGTTTTAAATGTGGAAATCTCCATGATGTCTGTTTTTGACATTGAAAAATTGAGTGTCACTTTATTGCTCATTTTGAACCTCCGAGCTAAGTAGTTATTATCGAGTGTATCAAACACTTTAAAAACGAAAAAATAGGATATGGATATAATAACACGGCAGCGCTGAAAAACAGAGTGTGCTTTTATTAAAAGTTAATTGCCTTCGTTTACAGTTATTTCTATTTAATGAATATCATTTTCCATATTCAATTTGAAGGATATATCAATGCCTTTCAGAATGTATTGATTTCTATAAACTCGTTAGAAAGTGATTCCGTTCGATAAGGCATATCATCGGTATTTAATGAAAACGTTTTATATTTCTTTCAAATTTCTTATTGCGCATTACTTTATCTTATGTATGATTTTGAATTTGGTTTTAAGAATTCACACCGCATTACGCGTTTTTTAAAGCAGTGTTGATGCTTAAGCTGATATGGTTTCGTTTACATGCCTTTGCACATCTATTATATCACAAGCCAAGAAAATATTGTATTGATATTTTAGCTTTCAATAAATATTTTTCTATTATCTGCATATGCCTTTTTCATTAATAACAGAAAATATGATAAAATAATACCTGCATGACAAGAGATGCGACTTTTTTTAAATCTCAGCGGCTTATAATGATTCAATCAAGAAATACTGATGGTTATAAAAATATTTACTACGGAGAGAAACGGCATGTATCTGATAGCAGGTTTGGGAAACATCGGGCAGCAATATAACTTGACCAGGCATAACATCGGTTTTGAAGCCGTGGATTATCTTGCTGAACGGTACGGTATCCCGATCAACAAGGAGAAATTTAACGGCAAATACGGACAAGGATTAATAGAGGGCAAAAAGGCAATACTCCTTAAGCCGTCCACGTATATGAATCTGAGCGGCGAATGCATCGGGCCATTTATGAATTTTTTTGATATTGAGCCCGAGAAGCTTTTGGTCTTATATGACGATATCGATTTTGAGACCGGCAGCGTGCGCATACGAAAAAAAGGCAGCGGCGGCACCCACAACGGCATGAAAAACATCATTTATGTAACCCAAACGACGGATTTCCCGCGCATACGCATCGGCATCGGCAATGACAAGCGCATGGACTTGGCATCGTATGTATTGTCCCGCTTCAAACCCGAAGAAATTCCGCTGATGCGGGAAGCCGTCATCAAAACCGCCGATATCGTGCGATCGATCCTTATCGACGGCATAGACAATGCCATGAATGATTATAATCCCAGAAAAGCCAAAAACACACAAGAGGAAAATTCCGATGATCCCGTTGTTTAAACTCTTCAACGAAACCCTGCACTGGGGGGATACATTTCTGCCGCTGATCGTGCCGACCTTTTTTGCCAACGCCTGGGATATCTTCCTTCTGCGGCAGTTTTTTCGGACGATCCCATCTGAAATGAGTGATGCTGCCAGGGTGGATGGTGCCAACGAATGGCAGATCTTTACCAGGATCATCATCCCGCTTTCCATTCCAGTTATATCCACGATTGCTGTCTTCACCTTCCTGTGGGCGT
>DAITPG010000353.1:0-2090 GCA_036833715.1 Eubacteriaceae bacterium
ATCGGAGAAAAACGATGAATCAACCTAACGAAAGTTTTTTTGCCTTGCCCAAAGAAAAACAAAAGCTCATCCTCGGCGCGGCTATGCGGGTGTTCGCGCAAAGCCGCTATTCCAAGGCCTCCACCGACGACATCGCCGCGTTTGCGGGCATCTCGAAAGGTCTGCTGTTTTATCATTTCAAAAACAAGCTGACGCTGTATCATTATCTGTACCTGCAATGCTGCCGTGATATGCGCGAAGAGATTGAACGCTCGGGCGCGCTCAACGAGACTGATTTTTTCGCGCGGCATCAAAAGATCATCAGGGCGCGTATCAATATGATGGCAGACCGTCCGCAGTTCTTTGAATTTATGGCGCGCGCTTATTACGAGACCGAAGCCGCTCCTGCGCTGTCGGTCGCATCCGTGAATGAGGCGATCCTTTCCGAAACGCTTGCGGGGCTCCAAAGCAACATCGACACAAGCCGCTTTGCCGACCCGTCGCAGGCCGGGATGGCTTTAAAAATGCTGCTGTGGATAGGCGACGGTTACATGCGAGAGCGGATCGCGGAAAAGGATTTTGAACCGAACCGCGCCGAAAACGAGCTGTCTGCGTTTATGGACCTATTAAAACGCGGTTTTTATCGGTAGAAAAGGAGAGAACAAAATGGAACCCTATTTTATAACGGTAAACAAAATTCAAACGGCGGTCTATCGCAGCGGAAAGCCCGGCGGCGAACCCCTTGTTTTTCTGCACGGCGGCGGCCTGGACAGCGCCATGCTGTCCTGGAAGGAAGTCATGGAGCAGATGGACGGGGCTCTTGAGCTGTATGCCATTGATCTGCCCGGCTACGGCCGCAGCGACAAGCCCGATATCGTGTATTCCATCCCGATGTATGCGGATTTTCTCAAAGCAGCGTTTGCGCAGCTGGGCATTGCCCGCGCGCATCTTGCCGGCCTTTCGATGGGCGGCGGCATCGCCATCGCTTTTTCTCTTGCGTATCCGCAGCTTGTCCGCACGCTTACGCTCGTCGGCTCGCTCGGCTTTTATCAGCGCATGCCGTTTCACGGACTCAGCCGATGGTTTGTGAATTCCCGCTGGAACGCCAAATCGTATGAATGGATGAAAAAAAACAAGAAGCTTATGCGCTGGGATATCGAAACCACGCTGTTCGGCGATAAATCCAAGGTGACGGACGCCTTTGTCGATGAGCTGTTCGCTCTGCTTGCGGACCCCGACGGCAGCCGACCGTGGGAATCGTTTCAGCGGTATGAAATGGGCAAAGACAAAATGACGACCGATCTTGCGCCGCATTTGGGTGAACTGAAAATGCCCGTCTTGATCGTCAACGGCGAAAAGGATCCGGGCGTGCCGCTTCGCTATGCCATATCCGCCAATCAAAGCATACCAAACAGCCGCCTGCATGTCATGAAAGGCTGCCGGCACTGGGCGCAGAAGGAACGGCCGGAGGAATTTGCTGCCGTATTAAAAACTTTCCTGAGCGAAAACGGCTTATCTGAGCTATAATTAAATAACAAATAAAAACAAGAGGAAAACGGCAATGAGGATCGGCGAGGTATGTCTTTACACGCACGACGTGGTGCGTCTGGCGAATTTTTATAAGGTCCTATTTGAAATCGAAAACGACTGCGATGATGACACGCATCAATTTATTTTATGCGAAGAAACGACCCTGACAGTTTACAGCGACGGAAAAAACCGCACAGGCAATTCCCAAAGCATCGGCCTTGTGTTTACGGTCGATGATGCGGAAGCCGAATTTGAAAGACTGAAAAAGCTGGGCATATCCATCATCGACCCGCCGACGCTGCGGCCGTGGGGCGCGGTCAACCTGACCTTTTGCGATCCGGACGGAAATTTCGTTACCTTCAGGAGCTTTCCGAAGGAATAAAGGCGTTGTGAAGAGTTAATTGCGAAAAGACAATAAAACGATTATAATAAGCAGTATGTAATAATTTTAGTCGGATTTGGCTTTAAAAAAACACTTTATGGGAGAAAAGGGTTGAAAAATATTGATAGAAATTATGTTAAAGCATTTATAGAATTTGATTTAACTCCATTTAAACTGAGTATGGTTTTCGTATTTATCT
>DAITPG010000354.1:0-2082 GCA_036833715.1 Eubacteriaceae bacterium
AAATTTTAATACTATAAGATTGGCATTTGAATTTGTTTATTATACATTTAACCTTTCGTTTGCTAATGGAAATTCGATTATACTTGCAAATGGCGTTATTCCGAAAATTATAGAAATGATGCATATAGCAGTTTTTTATTTTTTTATTGGTAATGTAATAATTTCATTTGTTAACAAAAAAAATGATTAAATTATTGTATTTAAGTAATAGTATTTTTTATGGGAGGAAGTATGACTTTAAGCATTGTTTTCGGAGATGATTTCGCCAATCAAAGTCGAGATAAGAAAGGTAAAAGTATTTTAGAATTACCAAATAGTTATATTGTACTTGATATCGAAACCACTGGTCTTGATCCTGCTTGGGATGAAATCATTGAAATAGGAAGGGCATCCTATATACGGTAAGAATTTTGTTTTTACAGGTACACTTGAAAAAATGCCTCGTCGTGAAGCAATGCAGATAGTACTTAATTTAGGTGGAATTTGCTGTGATGGCATTACTAAGAACACAAATTATTTGGTTTTGGGAAATAATGACTATTCTTCTACAATTAAGAACGGGAAAAGTAATAAGCAAAAAAAGGCGGAACAATATCTACTTTTAGGTCACAATATTCAAATTATATCTGAAAATATTTTTTATGAGTTGATTACAGATTGAGAATAGACTGTACAGAATTACAAAATCAGCAAATCCGCCCAAATATTGGGCGGATTTTTGTAAATTGAAAATTGAAATCAAAGGTAAAAAAATATTCAAAATTATGTTGACAAATGTTGAACGTCATATTATAATAAGCATATAGAAAGCAAATTACCATGGTAATACAAAATTACCTGATAATCATTCCAATTGCCAACCTCCCTTTATCGAAGGTGCAACATTTGACATTTAAGTGCCTCCTAAAACTTAAGCTCACCAACTGTTTTGCACCTGTCAGGATTTATTCATATAATTCTCCCGCCTTTCACTCATCAACTTAAATTACTTCCTACCCAAACAAAAAACGGCATGTGTCTTTGCCGTTTTTTGTTTGTTTTCGTTTATGTCGCGCACTTTTTTCGCCCGATTTATTATAAAAGCCTTAATATTAAAAATCGTATTGACAAGCTTAGGTTCATATTCTATAATTAAAACGTAAATTATTACCGCGGTAATATTGAAAAGATTCAAAATTTGTCGAATCGCGCGGTATGCTCCGGCTTTTTTACCCGACATCCGAGCTGATTTCGAAATAGGGCTCCAGCCTTATGTTCAGCGAACGGTGCAGCGCCCGGCCATTGGCAATAATCTCGTCGATCTCCGCTTCGGAAAAACGCATAAAGCGAAACTGGGTGCGTATTACATATTCGATGAAATCCTCATGCGAGCCGACGCTGAGCTTGCCGCAAAAGTATGAATACTGCAGACCGAAATACGAATAGATCGCCGACATGGTGAGCATCGAAAGCTCGCCGGACGCGCGGTCGATGTTGAGATGGTACTGACGGTCGTGCATTTTGTAAAAGCTGATGATCTTCTCCATAGAGCAGGTCTCAAAGCCCAGATTCAAAAATTCCACATAAAAGCTGCGCGCTTTTTGATCCGTGTGCCACAGCTGGTCAAACGTGAGCATGTCCGTTACCGTAGACGCCTTTAGATCATAGGGTATTCCCTTTAAATAAGCGATTTCCGAAAGCTTGTTTTTAATTGCGGACAGAATGGTTTCCATGGCCGCCTTCGCAAGATTGTCCTTGGAGCCGAAATGATAATTCACCAGCGGCGCGGTCACCTCCGCATCCCTGGCTATCTGTTCTATCGGCGTATTTCTGTAGCCGTCGTCGTAAAAGCGGCGTATCGCAACGGAAAGGATCCGGTCGCGTTTCTTAATTTTATCCGTAGTTTTTTCCATATGCGTATTGTAGCACAGTTGCCCGAATATTGAAAGCGGCATTTTACATGTAAAAATTCAGCCGAAAGGATTGACAA
Organism: Eubacteriaceae bacterium; assembly: GCA_036833715.1. Taxonomy (GTDB): domain Bacteria; phylum Bacillota; class Clostridia; order Eubacteriales; family Anaerofustaceae; genus JBGMEA01. The sequence goes on from DAITPG010000354.1 coordinate 1,970, forward strand.
GTAAGATATTGAAATATATAATTTAAATACTTAATTGATAAAGGAAAAATTTAATCAATTAAATTATATGGAGGATTTACAATGTCAAAGATCACCGAAGTAAAAGCAGCCGT
>DAITPG010000355.1:0-2013 GCA_036833715.1 Eubacteriaceae bacterium
GAGAAATCATCCGCGTTATTATTCAAAATCTTCCTTTCGCCGGAGGTCTCGGCTTCAGCGAAGGACAGCCGGGTCAGGCTTTGGTAGGCATCAACCGCTTATCCAATCTGTACATCGTATTTTGGATAACGGTGATCACGGTTGCCTTGCTTTACACCTTTATTCGATCCCGTTTCGGAAGGGCGATCATGTCCATCCGCGAAGATTACATCGGATCAAGCGCATCAGGCATCAACAATACCTATTATAAAATTTTGGCCTTTACGCTCTCGTCCTTCTTTGCAGGGATCGCAGGAGGCATTTTTGCCCATTACATCGGCTCGCTTTCAACTGGAAGCTTTACGTTTATGAAATCGACCGAATATGTTATTATGGTCGTATTCGGCGGGATGGGTTCCATTACGGGTTCTATCGCTGCCGCAATCTTCTTATCGGTTCTTCCCGAAGCGTTAAGAGCGTTTTCCGATTACCGTATGCTGGCTTATTCGGTCGCCCTGATTTTGGTAATGATTTATAAACCCACCGGTTTGTTTGGCAACTATGAATTTTCTCTGACGAAAGTAATTGATAAATTGACAAAACGTTCCGAAAAATCATTGCCAAAGAAATCAAAGGCAGCGAAAGGAGGGAATGATAATGACTGAACAGATCGTTCTTGAAACGCAAAACTTAGGTATTGCCTTTGGCGGGTTGAAAGCCGTCGATAATTTCAATATAAAAATTAAGGAAAGCGAACTTGTCGGGTTGATCGGACCCAACGGAGCCGGCAAAACAACGGTCTTCAATCTACTGACCGGTGTCTATACCCCGACCGAAGGTAAATTCTTCTTAAACGGCAAGTGTATGAACGGTTCCAAAACGCATCAGGTCGTTCAGGCCGGTATTGCCCGCACCTTCCAGAATATTCGTTTATTCAAATCAATGACGGTATTGGAAAACGTAAAGATATCCTTTGATAAAAGCTTCAGTTACGGCTTTTTCAACAGCTTGTTCCGCACAGGCAAGTATTGGCAGGAAGAAGCAGAAATCGATAAAAAAGCGCGCGAGCTGCTGGCGATCTTCAATCTTGAGGATAAAGCGGATTACATCGCATCCAATCTGCCGTATGGTCAGCAAAGAAAACTTGAAATCGCACGCGCACTTGCGACGGGAATGAAACTTCTGATGCTGGATGAACCTGCGGCCGGCATGAACCCCACCGAAACCGCGGAGCTTTTGGAATGCATCAATATTATCAGAAATAAATTCAATATTTCGATACTTCTTATCGAGCACGACATGAGTCTTGTTATGAAGATCTGCGAGCGTATCTTGGTTATCGATTACGGTGTTACGATAGCTGAAGGGACTCCGGAGGAGATCGCTTCCGATCCCAAAGTTATTGCGGCGTATCTCGGCTTGGAAAATTAGGAGGCTGCCACAGATGTTAAAAATAGAAAACCTAAATGTTTCATACGGTTCCATACAGGCTGTCAAAGGCGTCAATCTTCAAGTCAACGACGGCGAGATCATTTCTTTGATCGGCGCCAACGGAGCCGGCAAAACAACTATTCTGCACACGATCACGGGACTTATTAAACCGGTGAGCGGCGTGATCGAATATAACGGTACGGATCTGACGAAGGTGAACCCCAGCAGCATTCTGTCTCTCGGCATGGCGCATGTTCCGGAAGGAAGACATGTTTTCACCAGAATGACCGTGGAAGAGAATCTGGAAATGGGCGCTTATATTCGCAAAGACAAGGCACAAATTGCCGATGATAAAGAAGATGTATTCCGTCGTTTCCCAAGACTCAAAGAACGGTGCAGACAGCTTGCCGGAACGCTGTCCGGAGGCGAACAGCAGATGCTGGCGATGGGACGCGCGATGATGGCCAAACCAAAGATCGTTTTAATGGATGAGCCCTCCATGGGTTTATCCCCGATCCTTGTAAAGGAGATCTTCAATATCATTACGACCCTGCATGACGCGGGCATTACGATCCTGCTTGTTGAACAAAACGCTAAAATGGC
>DAITPG010000356.1:0-2007 GCA_036833715.1 Eubacteriaceae bacterium
GAGCTCCATTTTACCTTCTTTTCTTTCGGTAAAGATGCTTTCTTTGCCCAGCTGCCGCCCAATCTCATAGGATACGATCACACCGCCCATTGCGGGCCCGCAGACAAGATCGATTTCCATTCCCTTTAATTGATCAACGACGACGGACAGTACCTCGGCGGCTTTATCCGGAAAGCGGAGCAGCTTTGCGCACTGCACATATCCGTTGGAATGAAGGCCGGAGGAAAGCAAAAAATGTCCGCTCAACAGGGCATCGGTTTCTTTTAATATCTCGATCGCTTTATCCATTTTATATCTCCCTATCAATATTTTAAATGATATTTCTGATTTCGGCAATATTGCTTAAATTTTCGCGCTTGCAGTACGCGTCCAATCCGTCGATGACTTTGAGCGGTGCCTGCATATCAGCAAAATTGCCCGATCCGATTTGCACTGTAGCAGCTCCCGCCATGATAAATTCCAGCGCGTCTTCCCAGGTTAAAATGCCGCCAACAGCCGAAACCGGAATTTTTACTGCTTTGCAAACCTGATGCACCATGCGCAGGGCGATCGGCTTGACGGCACTTCCGCTGAGACCCGCGTAAAGGTTATCGAAAACCGGCTTTTTTGATTGAATGTCAATAGCCATAGCCTGAACCGTATTAATGAGTGATAAGGCATCCGCACCGCCCTCCTGCGCCGCGAGAGCGCTTTCGGCGATATTTTCGGCATTCGGGGACAATTTCACCATAAGAGGATGAACGCATAATTCTTTAACAACTTTTGTTATGGCGAAAACATCGGCGGATTTGATCCCGAAGGCCATGCCGCCCTGCTTGACGTTGGGACAGGAAATATTAAGCTCCAGCAAATCGATTTGGGATTGGTTTAATAATTCAATGCCTTTTAAATATTCTTCCTGTGTGGAGCCGCCCAAATTAACAATGACCGCACAGTCGAGAGAATTCATAAAAGGCAGCTCATTTTGGATAAACTTTTCGACTCCGGGGTTTTCAAGGCCGATGCTGTTCATCAATCCGGAGGGTGTTTCATAAATGCGGATTCCGCCGTTTCCATGCTTCGGATAAAGGGTCAGTCCTTTGGAGCAGATGCCGCCCAAACGGCCGACATCATAATATTCGCTGTATTCCCTTCCAAATCCGAAAGTTCCGCTGGCAGCAAGCACGGGATTTTTTAGTTTGATATTTAAAAAATCGGTTTCAAGCCTGTTCATAAAATACCTCTGAAGCCGCAAAAACGGGGCCGTCTTTGCATACCCTGCGCATGCCCGATCTTGTAAGTATGCTGCAGCCGAGACAAGCACCCACTGCGCAGGCCATGCGTCGTTCCAGCGAGGCTTGGATTTCTCCTCCGGTATGCGCAGCTTTTTCTGCTAAAATCTTCATCATAATCTCGGGGCCGCAGGCTATGATATTTTTGCATTGGCTATAATCGACATCATCGGTAATAAACCCGCCGATATTGACCCTGACTGTATCCGAAATATTTTGAAATTCCTCGACTGAATAAGCTTCCTCAGAAAAACCGAGACAGACATCGGCGCGTCTGTGCGGATAAAGCGCTTTGAACGTACGCACTGCATAAAACAGCGGAGCGGTTCCCAAGCCTCCGCCCACAAATACGGTATCTTCATCCTTTAACGCAAAACCGTTGCCGAAGGGGCCGGTGAGGGTGAGCGAATCGCCGATTTTTTTCTCTGATAAAAGCTCAGTTCCTTTTCCCTTTTTTTGATAGACAAAGGTGATCACGCAATCGGAAATATCATAGATGCTGATGGGGCGAGGAAGAAACGGATCGAGCGTATCGGATGCCTTGAGCATATAAAACTGTCCGGGCTCGCCTTCAAATGCGCCCTCGGCTTCGAGCTGATAGATACCAGTAGCGATTTGTTTATTTTTTATGATCAGAGCCATTGAGCGATGTCCTCCTTCATAGCTTTTACCGCGCGCAGGGTCTCCTCTTCGAAGCCCTTGTTAAGTCCCTTTTTGACATGCGCCGCAATGATGC
>DAITPG010000357.1:0-1997 GCA_036833715.1 Eubacteriaceae bacterium
GCCGCGTCGGCGGCAGCGACCCGCTTTTCTCGAAAAGCGGGGCAAAAGGAACCAAGCCATAAGCACCTCGTGGATGTTACCCAAAAAATTTTGACAGCCAGATGCTCGACTTGTAAACCGGGTTTCAAAGTCGGGGATTAAAAGTTTCTGAAACCCTAGTACAAGCTCGCATCTGCCTATACCAAAATATTTTGGAACATCCTTGCCCACTCGTGCTTATGAAGCTTGGGGTGCCTCCCCATCGCTTGATAAACGTAAATCGTTCATTGCAATTCCAAAACGAGATATATTGATCTTTAAATCAAAGATCATATTAAGACCATCACCGGCGGGTGCGAAGCCGCGAGCTTGATAAGGCCGAGTAGGGCCAGGCGGAACGTTCTGAAGGGTTTTGGTATAAACGGATTTTAAGAATTGTTTGCGGGACATAAACATCCGACGTAGTGTTATTGAAGGAGTTTTATATGCCCCGGCATGAACGTAGCGAAGCGGAGTGAATCACATTAATTTTCAATCCCCAACTTTGAAACCCGCTTCCAATTCGTAAATCCGTTTGTCAAAATAAATTAAGGGAATTGCTACGCAATCGCTCATAAGCCTCATATAAAACTCCTCGCAAGCTCGTCGGTTGATTATGAGGTTACCTTCGTGCAGGCCTTATCATCGAGTACCTTTTGTCTAACTTTTCGAGAAAAGTTGGTCGCTGCCGCCGACGCGGCATAGCAACATTTTTCACACAAACAAAAGTATAAATTCACATACAATATTAACTCAAACCCGCTTCCAATTAATGTAATTTGATTTTGCTACAAGTCGTGCAAATGGCTGACAGAATATTTAAGGAAATCAAGATAACTAACAAAAAGGCGCACAGATAATCCGTGCGCCTTTATTGATGGAGATTGTATTTACAGCACAAGCACGCTTTCATCGGCTTCGATCACGCGGAAGATCTGCTGTTCCTTGCCGTTGGCGGCATTGATATAAATGATATACATCTGGTCGCCGACCGTGCCCTTGAATTCGTAGCATAAGATCTCATTTTTTCCCTTGGTGGGGATCAGCGCCATGCCGGTGTGGGTGATCTCAAGGTCAACCGATAGCTTTGACTGCGCTTCCGACAGCGACAAAGAGGGTGTACCGAGACTGCGGACGGTGTGGTTCATATAATAGCCCAGAGCTTCATAGCCGATCACCGAGCCGTCCTCCAGTGAAACCTGCACCTTGATAAGATCGGGATAGATCGTTACGTCATTTTGAATGTAGGCGAAGTTGAAAACGCCGATGTTGTTGTATTTTTCGTGATACGTCGGAGTCATGGGATCGACGCCGACTTTAACGAGAAATTCCTGCGCGATTGCTCGGGCTTCTTCCATCGTTTTGTTTTCGGCGGAGGGCTGTTTGGAGCAGGTTGCGCTCAGCAGATGCCCGCCGACCTTTGTGTAGGTTAAGTTGATGGTGTCTTCGCCTTCCTTTAGCGTAAAAGCAAGGCCGGGGATGTCACCGCCCACTTCGCCGTTGTATTCGACGGCCATGTCATCGGAAAGCGTCGCTTTGATTTTGTCCTCGATCTCCTGCTGCGTGGCGTCCGCGCCGGTAAGCCCTTTGGACGTTGGATTCTTTAAACTGTCGGAAAACGGGCCGTCATAGATCATAGCCGGATATTCCACAAGGTCTTCCGTCATGGTGGTAAAACTCTTGGTGGTTACATTGTCCTTGGCTTCGTCGAAATAATATTCCTTCTCTTCTTCGTTCCATTTAAAATTGGAACCGTCTTTGCTGATTTCCTGCTGGAGATTGTATACTTCATCCAAAAACTGTTTGGATGAATCCGTCACTGCGGCCAGCGCGTTGCGGTTTTCGTCCGTCAGCGAATTGCCGTCGATCACCATCAGCTTGGACACGGCTCGACCCTAGCGGTTCGCCTCATCCAATATCGCCTGCGCGACCGCTCGCATCGACTGGCGTGACGCCATCGCCTGGCGCTGCAGGTGCGT
>DAITPG010000358.1:0-1989 GCA_036833715.1 Eubacteriaceae bacterium
GTATCGATATCCGCGTTTGTTTCGGCAATGCTGACGATATTTTTTGTCTATAACATCGCCAAGGTGGGCAGGCACGCGCAGCTGACGTCGCTTTTGCTTACCGGGATCGCCGTCAATCAATTTTTAACTGCGATCATATCCATCGCCATGCTGCTTTCTCATAATCAAATGAAAGAAATATATTACTGGACGTTGGGAAGCTTTTCGGGCAAGGGCTGGAGCCAGCTTTCCACGGTTGCTCCGTACGCATTCATCGGTTTTCTATTGATTTTTATCTTTTCAAAGGATCTGGATATCATCATGCTTGGGGACGAAAGCGCCATCCGTTTCGGAGTTGAAACCGAAAAGGTAAAGGCAAGGCTGTTTCTGATTACCGCATTCATGATGGCGGCCTGCGTGTCAGTCAGCGGTATCATCGGATTTGTCGGACTCATCGCCCCGCACATCATCCGTTTATTTTCGGGGCCCATTCATAAAAAATTATTGCCGCTTTCGTTTATGCTGGGCGGCGTGCTGTTATGCGTATGCGACACGGTCGCCAGAACCGTCATGTCCGGCTCCGAAATACCCGTAGGCCTTGTGACCGCTCTCTTTGGAGCGCCGTTCTTTGTCTATCTGCTGAGAGCCAGAAAAACGGAGGTGATGTAATGGAGAAGAAAAGCATCCTGCGTTTTGAGAATGTTACTGTCAAATACGATAAACACGAAGTGCTCAAGGACTTTTCATGCGATGTATTCGGCGGAGAATTCGTTTCTATGATCGGCCCCAACGGATCGGGCAAATCGACACTGATCAACGCCGTTATGGGCTCTGTCGAGCTCAGCGGCGGAAAGATATATTTGGGAAATAAAAATAACGAGGATTATACCGCCAAAGAACGCGCAAGATTTGCGGCCGTGGTTCCTCAAAATTTTAACACGGCCTTTGGATTTAAGGTGCGCGACATCGTGATGATGGGCCGCAATCCCTATTTAAAGCGTATGCAGACGGAAACGATCGAAGATATCCGCATCGTGGACGAAGCGTTAAAACTCACCAATACATTGCATTTGAAAGATCGCAAGATCACCTCACTTTCCGGCGGCGAACGCCAGCGGGTCATCATTGCGGGAGCGCTCGCTCAAAAACCAAAACTGCTGATTCTCGACGAGCCTACCAATCATCTGGATATCCATCACAATCTCGAGATTATGCAGCTGATAAAAGAGCTTAATATCAAAGACGGTATCACGGTTTTTGCGGTTCTGCACGACATCAACATGGCAGCGCGTTTTTCCGACCGCATTATTCTGCTTGACGCAGGAAAAGAAATCAAAAGCGGAACGGTAAGAGAAGTCATCAGCGAGGAAGTGCTCAAACCCGTTTATCAGATCGATATGATCGTAAGAAACAACCGGCTTACCGATTCACCCGAAATCGTTCCGCTCCGCATGAACCGACAAGAGGATCCCGTTTCAAACGGATTAAAAGTGCATGTCATCTGCGGCGGCGGCAGCGGAGAAATGATCTTGCAGCAATTAAAAGGAAAAGGATACGCAGTATCCTGCGGGGTGCTCAATATCGGCGACAGCGATTATGAAATCTGTGGTTCATTGGATATTCCGGTCGCAATGGAAGCCCCTTATCATCCCATCGGAAAGCAGGCATATGATGAAAACTCGGCGATGATCCGCGCCTGCGATATCGTTATTCTTACGGATGTAGCCATTGGCAGCGGCAACCTTTTGAATGTTGAAATACTCAAGGAAGCCGAGGATAAAAAAATCTATATCATAAGCGCCCAAGACCGTGATTATACGCAGGGGCAAGCCGATAAAATCATTCGGTATTTAACTGAAAATGAAATCGCTTCATTGGAAACAAGGGGCAGCCTTCTTGAAAAAATCGTCGATACCAGGCTTTAATCGATAGCACCCTGCTCGGTTGTTATCAATTAATTTTTAAATAAATCAAAAAGAGTTGAATATACTTAAAAAATTATATATACTT
>DAITPG010000359.1:0-1970 GCA_036833715.1 Eubacteriaceae bacterium
CGCCAGCTTGACGTTTTCAATGGTATCCTGAATCAACGTACGGTTGCGCAGACCGAGAAAATCCATTTTCAGCAAACCGAGTTCTTCTATGGTGGTCATTGTGAATTGTGTCGCAATATTGCCGTCATTGACGTACAAAGGCACATAATCCATCACCGGGACATCTGTGATCACTACGCCGGCGGCATGCGTTGACGCGTGCCTGGGGCAGCCTTCCAAAGCTTTGCTTATTTCGATGAGTCGTTTTACATTGGGATCCGCATCGATCATTTTCACGAGCTCGGGATTTTCCGCAATCGCGGATTCGATCGTCGTGCCGAGCCGTGAGGGAATCTCTTTGGCCACTTTATCGCAATCGGCATAGCTCATGCCCAGACTTCGTCCGACATCCCTTATTGCCGCTTTGGCTCCGAGTGTTCCGAAGGTGATGATTTGAGAAACATTGCTTTCCTTATACTTTTCCACGACATACTCAATGACTTTATGTCTGTTGTCGATACAAAAGTCGATATCGATATCCGGCATCGATACACGTTCGCTGTTCAAAAATCGTTCAAAAATTAAATTGTATTTGATCGGATCGATCTCCGTTATGTTCAAACAATAGCTGACAATGCTTCCTGCCGCGCTCCCTCTGCCCGGGCCCACCGGAATTTCATGATCCTTGGCAAATTTGATAAAATCCCAAACGATCAGAAAATAGTCATTAAAGCCCATGTCATTAATGACTCTTAATTCTTCTTCCAATCTGTCCAAAAGCTCATCCGACGGATCGGTGTATTTACGGTATAAGCCCTCCAAACAAAGTTCCTTTAGATATTCCCCGGATATTTTATTTTCGGGCAGCGTATACTTCGGCAGATGATAGTTGCCGAATTCGATTTCCACATTGCATCTGTCGGCAATTTTACCGCAGTTGGTGATCGCTTCGGGCACATAAGAAAAAAGTTCTTCCATCTCCTGTGTAGATTTGACGTAAAATGAATCATTCGGGAAACGCATGCGTTTCGGATCATCATAGGTTGATGCTGTCTGTACGCACAAAAGCACATCATGAAAATCCGCGTCTGTTTTTTCAATATAATGCGCATCATTGGTGGCAACCAAACCCAAGCCTTCTTCTTTGGCAAAACGGATCAAATGTTCATTTGCCTTTTTTTCTTCTGCAATTCCGTGATCCTGTATCTCCACAAATAAATTGTCATGTCCGAATATATCGATCAATTTTTTCAGTTCTTCCCTTGCACCCTCCAAATCATCCGCAATGATCCTATTAGGCACTTTACCCGCTATACATCCGGTAAGCGCAATAAGACCTTCTGAACATTTTTTCAGCAGATGATAATCTACGCGCGGTTTGCGGTAAAAGCCCTCGGTATAGCCCATTGAAACGATCTTCATTAAGTTTCCGTAACCGATATTATTCTCGGCCAGCAGGACAAGATGATAGTTATTCCAATCATATTTAGAATCCTTTTGATCCATATCCCGTTCGGACATATATATTTCACAGCCTAAAATAGGCTTTATGCCTTTATTTCTGCATTCCTTATAAAAATCAATGATACCGAACATAACACCGTGATCAGTGATCGCTACGGCTTCCATATTTAAATCTTTCACTTTTGCAACCAGTTTTTTTATGTTGCAAAAACCGTCAAGCAGCGAATACTGTGTGTGTAAATGAAGATGTGCAAACTTATTTTCCATAATTTTTCCCCTGTTCTATTCTCTATTATTATACCAAAAAAAAATACGGAAGATAAGAGGAACACATAAGTTTTGACACAATTAAAATCGGTTTTAAGCATGGATATCTATTTCGAAAAGTTTGCAAAAAAACGAATTTTGTTGAGATGATTCCTGTACCATAAATTATGCAATTCAATATTTAATTTGTTGAATTTTGATATATTTTGAATTTTTCAGCTTGACATTTTAATTGATATATGGTTTAATCTAGTTGTACA
>DAITPG010000360.1:0-1954 GCA_036833715.1 Eubacteriaceae bacterium
GTCCATATCGACGGTTTTATGGATATGACCGATGCCCTGCTTTCCGCGCGCGACAGGGAAGGGAAGATCGCGATACTGAAGGATTCCAAAGTCGGCGCATTCAGCGTTATCGCGGTATGCCTTCTGCTGATCAGCAATTACGCTGCGTTAAAGACGATGATTAATCTTGATGCCGATCCATTATTTTTTCTGCTTATTCCCGTTTTGTCACGTTCAAACGGCGCTTTTGCTTTATTCGCATGTAAGCCGCTCAGCAATACCGGCATTCTATTTTACTTCAGAGACGGTGAAAGACCGCTTCACAAAATCATAATGCTGCTTATTACGACTGCTATTCTGGCCGGGATGTTCTTTTTGGGTGTCTGTTATCTGCTTGCCGCCGTATTTTCGATCATTCTTTCTTTGGCGTTAGCTCTCAAGGCGCAGAAAGAGCTTGGGGGCATCAACGGAGATATTATCGGGGCAATGATCATCCTTTCGGAAGCGGCTGCTTATTTGCTGTTCTCTTTGCTTATATAACACACAATACTGTACAGAGGTAATTTATGATCTTGGTTTTTGGAGGCGCCTATCAAGGCAAAACGAATTTTGTGCAAAAAAAATTTGGGTTTACGCCCGAAGAAATTTTTATCTGCAATGAAGATGTCCAAATCGACACCAATTTTCCCGTAATCAACAATCTGCACGCTTATATACTGGGCGCGGTTCAAAGAAACGAGAATCCGATCAATTATGTGATTGAGAACTTACAAAAGTTAAAGGATAAGATCATCATTTGCGATGATGTAAGCTGCGGTATCGTACCCTTGGGCAAAGAGGTACGACTGTTTCGTGATAACGCGGGTAAAATCCTGCAGATAATATCCAGAGAAGCGGATGAAGTCTACCGTGTCTTCTGCGGACTTGGAGAAAAAATCAAATGAGCTTCAATCTACAGATCGTAAGGCACGGAAAAACCGAAGCCGTTCCCAGAGCAATTTACTGCGGTTACAGCGACCTTCCGCTAAACCAAGAAGGAATTGAGGAGATTCAATCCTTTATCGACAAGCAAATGTACAGGCCCGCGCAGCTTTATTATTCAAGCGGATTGAAACGTGCCCTAGAAACTTTGCAATTGATTGCGCCCGGTGTTATCTGGACCGAAATTACCGAGCTGAAGGAATGTAATTTCGGCGACTTTGAATTGCGCACCCATGCCGAGCTTCTTTCGGAGCTTGCCTACAATAACTGGATCAACGATACGGAAGGAAACTACATAATTCCGGGCGGCGAAAGCACCCAGCTTTTCAATTTGCGCGTGCTCCGTGGATTTGAATATTTATTTGACGATATTGCGAAAAAGAAGGCGGATTCAGCCTTATTGACGACCCATGGAGGCGTGATTGCGCATTTTATCAAGCATTATTACGATCCCAATATGAATCTATACGAGGCCATGCCTTCCCACGGGAGGGGTTATGATGTGGATATAGATGTTTTCAACGGAAAAGTTCAAATCATCGATATCAAAAAAATTTAATGAAACTAGCCCTCGTTATAATTTTGTTATTCTTAAATAAATCAACAAGATAATTATGAAATAATTGCATCAAGTAATCGATTATAGAAATTTAAAGTTTTAATAAAATAATTAGAATAAACTATGTAGTCAATTTGTTTACTATCCATAAAAAATTTTTATTATATCATAGAGCAAGAATAAATATCTTGCTTTTTTATTATGTTTGCGTTATTTCGGATGCAATTTCGGATATATGATTACGTGCATCAATCCTAAAGAGGGATTTTAAAATGTCGTTTGCTGTCGCTGCATGTAGTATTTGTCAGAATTTAAACTTACAAAAGGAAGAAACTATATCAGAAAGGAGAAAAGATATGTTATTGAATCAAAACAAAAATCGTCGTTTCAGAATTATGATATACAGCATGATCATCTTCATGCTGACCGCTTTTT
>DAITPG010000361.1:0-1934 GCA_036833715.1 Eubacteriaceae bacterium
CAAATGCATCGAAAACGAGATATTGATGTATCTTCGCAAGATCAACCGGTTAAAAACCGAGATATCTCTGGATGAGCCGCTGAATATGGATTGGGACGGAAATGAATTGCTGCTTGCCGATATCATCAGCACCGATGACAATCCCGTATATACCAATGTGGAAAAAGAAAGCGAACTTAAAATCTTGACCGAGGCTATGAATAATCTGAAGGAGCAGGAAAGAAATATCATCAATCTTCGTTTCGGTGTTGACGGGAGCAAAAGGAAAACGCAAAAGGAAGTCGCCGATTTGATGAGCATATCGCAATCCTACATATCCAGGCTGGAAAAGAGAATTGTAAGAAATTTAAAAAAGGATATACTGAAAATGACAAAATAAATCCGATATGATATAATTTAAGCTGAAAGCAGGTTTCTTGATGGGTAAAAGCAGCTTAAAGCGAGTAAAAACGAAGAGAAGCAATAAAAAGAAAAGATACATCTATAATTTACTGCTGGCCTTGTGCATTACGGTGTTTGTTGTTTCAGGCGCGCTGCTTGTCAACGATCTGATTCCCCGAATCAAGGCATCGCAGGAAATGAGCGTAATACAGCAAAGCAGCCCTGTATCCGAAGAGGTCACGGATACAACGCCTTCACTGGCGGAATTAAAAAAAATCAATCCGGAAATCGTTGCATGGATCCATATCGATTCTACCAACATCGATTTTCCCGTTTTGCAATGCAGTAACAATGAATATTACCTGCACCGCACGTATACCGAAGAATATAATGACGCAGGCAGCATTTTTATGGATTATCACAACGATCCGCTTTTTGCGGATCAGAACACGGTGATTTACGGACACGCCCGCAAAGACGGAACCATGTTTTCGCAGCTTGGGAAATATAAAAAGCAATCAGGGTATGATGAAAGCCCGTTTATACAAATCGTCACCGAAGGGAAAATCTATTTTTATCAGATATTTTCGGCAAATGTTCTTGAAGCTTCCGATGATTACAGAAATCCGAGCTACGGAGAGGATTTTATGAGTTTTGTCAATCAAATGCGCAATTCTTCCCAAATAACATCGAATGCGAAGGTTGACGAAAACAGCAAAATACTTACCCTTTCTACCTGTACCAACGTGATCGCCGATGGAAGGCTGGCGGTGTTTGCCGTATTGCTGAATCCGGACGGAGGCAAAATAAACATAAATGATTTTAAAAAATAATGGGCAATATTCATTTTAAAACACTTGTAAATCACGTAATAAATGATATAATACTATAATATATGCGACTTACTTTCTTATGATTTGCTTGGTAAGCGACTAACAAAGGGGTGAATTTAATGAATGCTGATACATTGATCGCTGCTAAAAAAGAGCTTGCGAAATTACAGAAAGCTCTGGGCAAGGAACTTGCAAAAGGAAAATACAAAGATACCGTTACGATTACCGGCTTAAAGAAAACCATCAAAGCGAAAAAGCTTCAAATCGGCGATATCACAAAAAATATGATCCTGCAGCTTTCCGTTGGATGATTGATTGAAAATATTAAAGCTCAAAACGATTTTGAGCTTTTTTATTATAAAAATTCTTATAAAGCTAATACACATATTATGTAAAAACAATATAAAGACTATGAAAAAAAATCAACTTTTGTTGATAAATGTTTCGGAACGGATTAAAATGAACAGAGTATATAATTTTTCATCGGGACCTGCCGCGATTAATGAAGAAATTTTAAAAGCCATACAAAATGACATGCTGGACTGCATGGGCAGCGGGATGTCGATTTTGGAAATGAATCATAAATCGGAATTTTTCGGGGATGTTATGCACCGCACATCCGAACTATTGCGCGAGCTGATGCATATCGATGATACCTACGATATTTTATACGTCAACGGCGGTGGTTATAATCAATTTTCAATGGTGCCGATGAATTTT
>DAITPG010000362.1:0-1920 GCA_036833715.1 Eubacteriaceae bacterium
CGGGGATGCGGTATTTTTCAGCGAGATAGATGCCGTCCGCCACGTGGTTTTTGATGATCTTCGCGCTGACTTCGGGCGCTATAAAATCATGCGGATTGGTAACATTGGTTTGATTTTCTCTGAAATAGATCGCTTTCTCGGCTTTGCCGATATCATGGTAATACGCCCCCACCCTTGTAAGCAGCGAATTTGCGCCGATCTTTTTTGCCGCGGTTTCCGCCATGTTGCTGACAATAAGCGAATGATGATACGTTCCCGGAGCATCAGCGATGAGCCTCTGAATGACATAGTCGTTGGGGCTTGACATTTCCAGCAGTTTAAAAGGTGTGGCGATATTGAAAATCTGCTCCCATAGCATCAATATTCCGGAGGTAAAGGTAGCAGAGATAAGACCGCTGCCGATGCCATACAAAATATAATTAAGCAGCCGAATATTGATATTGGAACGCAGGACGCTTAAGATCACAATCACGACAACGTTTGCGATGCTCACAACTATGCCCGATTTCAATAGGTCGGTGCGGCTCCCCACGCGGCGCATATAAACGATGCCCATGTAGCCCGATATCGACAGATAAATGACTGCGTCGATATCCAATTGCAGGGCTACAGCCAAAAACAGCGTAAAAAACAGATTCGTCTGCACGGCTACCCGCGGTCCGAAAATCACGCTGAGAGACATCGTAAGTATGGAAACAGGGATCAGATAAACGGAGAAATAACCGCACAACTGTCCCACGATCAGCATGAGAATAAACTGAAGCGCGATCAGGGTAAGATATTTATTCCTGCTGAAAATTTCTTTATGGAAAAAATGCAGATAGGAAGCATACAGACAAATCAAAATCAATATCAGGCTTGGAAGGCCTACGGAAGAAGACAAATCATCAAAAAGTCCTGCTCTCATCATACCGCTGTCTTTGAGCAGCATGATATCATGTTCGGTAACCACCTTGCCTTTTTTAATGATGGTCTGCCCGGTTTCGTAAACGACATCGCCGACGCTTTCTCTGGCCGTTTTTTTAGCGACGTTGGTAGCTTCCTCATTATAGATCATATTGGGCCGCACCGAGGAATAAATGATACGCTGCGCGATACTGGCAATCGCAGCATCCAGCTGATAATCTAAAACCATATCGGTTGCATTTTTTTTGGAGGTTTCCAAAGATTCCGCCTTAATCTCGGTATTGTAGATTTTATCCAAAACGGCAAGAAGCGTCGCCCTCAGTGCATCCCGCTGTGTATCGGACAAATTCGCAAGCATTTTATAATCCTCAAGGGTCAATCCCAAACTCATTATGCTGTTAAAAGCGCTGACATCTTCTTCGATCAGATTCTGCGGACGTATGGCGGCAACGGTTACAAACAGCTGATTGATCTGCTCGATCGACTGCGCGTAAGCGGTGGGTATATAATCATAAACCGGCGCAGTCAAATTTTCGGCTTGCTGACGGAGCGCGTTAGTCATGCGCACATCCACGATCCTGCGGGGAGCCACGATATTTTCCTTAGCGACATCCCCTTCCTTTAAACTGATCTGATTTGGGCTCACGCCGATAAATATGACGGAAAAAATCACAGCAAAAAAAACAATGGCGATGCCCCATTTCATGTGTCGGTTATGCGCCAGACTTTTTGCGTATTCATCAAACTTGCGCTTATTCGTTTGACTGCTCATATTCTTCATATGCGTTTATGATCTTCTGCACAAGGCTGTTTCGCACAACATCTCCCTGCGTAAGATAAATAAACTCGATTCCTTTGATATTTTTGAGTATATGACTCAAAGATGCCAAGCCTGATGCTTTTCCGCTCGGCAGATCCACCTGCGTAACGTCTCCGGTTATAACTGCCTTGGAGCCGAAGCCCAATCGCGTCAAAAACATTTTCATCTGCTCGGGCGTGGTGTTTTGCGCCTCG
>DAITPG010000363.1:0-1831 GCA_036833715.1 Eubacteriaceae bacterium
GGCTTGTTTGAAGGAACCGAGCAGTTATAATACCTGAAGATTTTGTGATCGCATCGTCTATAGTAACGTTTATTGTGGTTGCACCGACTCTTTTCACGGTGTCACCTTTTTCTTTAGTCCCATCTTCCTTTGACACCTATAAGTCTTTTTTTTGTACATCAAAAGCAGACATGTTTTTTCATGTCTTTTTTTATTTATCGGTTTGTTGAAATACTCACACAATCCTAACAGGATATCGAGTACTCTCACACCGTTTTAACATCTTTGCTGATATTATAACAATGTAATAATTTGATTTTAGAGGATACGAAAATGGTAAAACAAGATATAAATATTCACGATGATCGGTTGGTAAAGATATGCGGCGATGTCAAAGCGCTTATATCCGAAAAAAAGTTCTCGGAATGTGATCAATTGATCAAACAGGCAATGAGTGAATTTCCGCATGCTCCGCATCCGCATAATTTAATGGGCATACAACTTGAAAAAAAAGGGGATCATGTAATGGCAATGAAGCATTTTCGTGCGGCATGGGCGCTTGACCCCACCTATCTGCCGGCAAAGTTTAATATGGATCAATATGCCGATTTCTATGAGCATGAAAGAGTCGAAGCTTATATGGAAGAAGACTGCGTTGTCGATACCGATAAGGATCTTTATAAGATCGAATACAATGAGGATGGGATCGGGCATATCGTAAAAAGAAGAAAAAAAAATCAAGCATAGCAAGATAAAAGAGGTCAAAATGAATATTTTAGTCATTGGCTGCGGCCGGTTCGGAAGCAATTTATCCAAAGAGCTTTCGGATAGCGGACATAATATAACCGTCATAGACAGGGATAACGAGCGGCTCAGTATGCTCGGCAGCGGATTTAACGGAGTTAAGATCAAAGGGATAGAATATGACAATGAAGTGCTTATGCAAGCGGGCATTTCGAATGCCGATGCGCTCATTGCGGTTACTCCTTATGAAAACATCAATATCACCGTTTCGTTGATCGCCAAAAAAATCTATCAGGTTCCCAAGATTATTGCAAGGATCGTAAACCCAAACCGGCAGTATATTTACGAAAACCTTAAAATAGAAACGATCAGCCCCGTAGAGCTTGGCGTTACTGTTTTGAAAGATAAGCTGTCTGTCACATCCTATCATAAGATCATTTCAATAAATGACGAATACGAATTCATTGAAATCATGATAAAAAAAGATAAACGCTTTACCGTCAGAGAATTCGAAGATAAATATGAATGTATCATATCGGCAATTATAAGCGGCGGAAGAGCAAAAATTCCTAACAAAGACGAAAAACTTATGTTAGGCGATAAAATATACTGTACGATCGGCAATAAGCAAGCAGAACGGCTCGTACCGGCGCTTTAGGAGAGGTTACATATGAAATCATTGATCATCGGCGGGGGAAAGATCGGATATTATCTTTTAAAAACGTTAAAAGAAAGAGATTACGAAGTGGCTTTGATCGAACGGGACAGCAAGGTGAGCCTATCCATCGCTGAAGATATCGACGGAGAAGTATATTGCGGAGACGGAACGGACATCGATGTGCTTGAGGACGCCGGCATCGAAGAAACCGATGTCGTTGCCGCTGTTACAGGAGCAGATGAAGATAATCTTGTGATTTGTCAAATCGCCAAAGGCACGTTTCATATTCCCCGCACCATAGCCAGAGTAAACAACCCCAAAAATATCACCATGTTTAAATCTCTCGGAGTAGATAAGATCGTTTGCAGTACTGCGGTTATTGCAAATTTGATCGAGTATGAATTCGATAAGGACAATTTCAAAATTATACAGACATTTGAGCGCGGGGCT
>DAITPG010000364.1:0-1743 GCA_036833715.1 Eubacteriaceae bacterium
TCGATCAGCGGCGCGCGGCCCACGAACACGGCGTTCTACGTGGACGGGATGGACGACATATGCTTCGAGATCTTCCATCGAATCATAGTGCGCGAACATCATCAAATCAAAAGAAGCCGCTCCATGACGGATATCTTTTTGAATAATGAGCTCTTTCAATTGAGGGATAGATCCCTTCATGCTCAGCAGCAGCGCGCTGACGGCTGTCATATTTTCTTCATTTCTTTCTTTTAATTTGATTATTAAAGTATTTACGATCATATGATTCTCCTTACAATTTTTTTTGTTTACACCAAACAGAAAATACGGAATAAAATAAAATAGTTAAATTTTTGAGCAGGAGGTTATAATGGATAACACAGACAGTACCGGTACGATGATCAGGGTTGAGCCGAATGTGAGTGTTTACGTCAATGATGCCAACCCTTCAGGAAAAAATCCCATCCTTTTTTTACACGGCTGGCCGCTGAGTTATGAATGCTATGAATATCAATTCGATGAGCTTTTAAGAATGAACTACCGTTGCATAGGCATGGATCTCAGAGGTTTCGGACAATCCGATAAGCCTGCCAAGGGCTATGACTATAATCGCATGGCGGATGATATAAGGCAGGTGATCGATACGCTCGGCGTTACCAACCTTGTGCTTGCTGGCCATTCGATGGGAGGCGCAATTGCCATCCGCTATATGGCACGCCACAGGGCAGCGAATGTATCAAAACTCGCTTTGTTTGCCGCAGCAGCGCCGTCTTTCACCCGCAGCGCCCAGTTCCCTTACGGAATGACTAAGGAGCAGGTCGATCAATATATTCAGCTTACGTACAATGACCGGCCGCAGATGCTGCATAACTTCGGTAGCTTGTTCTTTTTCCGGTACATAACCCAGCCGTTCAGCGTATGGTTCAACGGTCTCGGCCTTGCCGCTGCGGGATGGGCTACGGCCAATTGTTTGATCAGTCTGCGCGACGAAACTCTGTTTGCCGATCTGGGCAAGATCACCGTGCCGACTTTGATCCTGCACGGCATCCATGACCAGATTTGTCCGTATGAAATGGGTGTTGCACAGCACAACGCAATATCCAATTCGGTATTAATTCCTTTTGAACACAGCGGACACGGACTGTTCTATGACGAGCGCGATAAATTCAACAAGGAGCTTCTTCAATTTATCAGCTGACAAAGCGTTTCCTATTATTTAAAGCGACTATTAAACAAACCTTTTAAGTAAGCCGGAAGAAGTTCCGGCTTTTACTTGTGCGAATCCGTTTTGGCCGTGCCAGAACCTTTTTTATAGCCTGTGCCTGTAAACCTTGCGATAAGCGTTTGATCCTCATCAAAAAGATCGACATTTATGGTGCATATTTTTGAACCCGATGCCAACTCAGTCGCTTCCGCCGTGATCAGCCTGCCCTTTGCCGATTTAAAAAAGGTGATCGATGCCCCGATACTGACGGTGATAATGCCGCCAGCGTTGGCGGCTGCGGCGAAAGCGAAATCCGCCAGCGTAAACAGCGCGCCGCCCTGCACGATATCCACACCGTTTAAGTGATGCTCAAAGACTTGCATTTGGGCGATGGCATGACCGGGTTCCATCGTGATCAGCTTTATATTGTTGTACGCCGCAAAGCGGTCGTTTTGCAGGAGGGAAAGGGGAGTGGGTTTTGTCATGAATTAATCCTTGCTGAAATTGATTTATATAATTTTTTGCCTATTGATCAGCTTCTCCAAATAAACTGAGCGCAT
>DAITPG010000365.1:0-1733 GCA_036833715.1 Eubacteriaceae bacterium
ATTCATTTTTGATCCATTGGTGCAGTTCAAACAGGTCGGCATTCGCTTTGGTTTTGCATCCCACGACTTCATATTTTTCAAATAATTTCTGTGCGCTTTTTTCAAAGGCATCCACGGGCGATCCCGTAATCACATATTTTGGGATCATGCCCATTTCCAATACCAGACTCGTAAGTCCCAATACGGTGTCGGGATCTCCGAAAACAGCGACCTTTTTCCCCGTAAAATACATGTGTGCATCCAGCATCACATCGATGAGCTGGCCGCGTTCCTCTTCCAGTTCATTCGGGATTTCACTCTGATAGATTTTTGAAAGTTCCATGATATAAGCATCCGTGGCGTCAACACCGATGGGAAGGGAAAGCATATCATAGGGGACTTTGCATTTTCTTTTGAGCACATTGGCGGGCTCCAAAGAAGTATACAGTCCCATTGCCAGAATTTTTTTGCAGTCGCCGAGTTCGGTTATTTCTTCCAGCGTCGTTCCGCCTTTGGGATACATTTCATAGCAGCCCGTCATGGGTGCATCCATAACGCCGCTTTGATCGGGAAACATGATATAAGGTACTTTTAACAGTGCAGCGATCCTTTTCATTTCCCTGATGTCTCCGGGATTCACATATCCCGGAAAAATGCCTACTTTTCCGTTGCTCTGCCCCGTATGCTTCGCAAGGTAGTTGATAAATCCGCACATCATATTGTAAAAACCGTTGATATGAGAACCGACATAGCTTGGGGTGCTGGTGTGTACAACCAGCTTTCCATCCGGAATGTCCATGTCCTGGATATAACTGCCTACATCGTCACCGATCGTTTCACTCAGGCAGGTGGTATGCACGGCGATGACATCGGGATCATAAATATCAAATACGTTTTTAACTGCTGTTTTAAGATTGCTGCCTCCACCGAATACGGAAGCGCCTTCGGTAAAGGAGCTGGTGGAAGCGATCGCCGGCTCTTTAAAATGTCTTGATAAAAAGGTTCTGTGATAAGAAACGCAGCCCTGTGAGCCGTGGCTGTGCGGCATGCATTTATGGACGCCGAGCGCGCAATAGAGAGCGCCAACAGGTTGGCAGGTCTTGCACGGATTGACTCTGAGAGCCGAACGCTGTGAAGTTTCTTTTGGGGTTAAATCTAACATGCTTCTTCACCTCCGATCAAAGTTGCCTGCAAGGTCGATTTATTTTTCCATGGCGGTATCACGTACTGCCAAGCAGGCGTATAAAGTCCCATCGTAATGTCTCTGGCAAAATTGATGGCTCCGTTGAAACCGGCATAGGGTCCGCTGTAATCGTACGAATGCAGCTGTTTGGAAAGAACATTCGACTTTTGCAAAATATATTTGTCCTTGATGCCCGAGAAAAAGATATCGGGTTTTAATACGCGGACGAATTCTTCCGTTTCAAAATGATTTAAGTCGTCTACCACAATGCTGCCCTTCTTCATTTCTTTGATCATACCCGCATAGGATTCGAGAGGGATTTTGTCCTTTAATTCATCATACCGCTTTTGATCCAGAAAAACTCTGAATTTATCGGGATCGGCTTCAACTGTAATGCTTTCAATATTTTTACTGTCGGCGTCTTCCTTAATCTGGGGAATGATCTCGCGCCCTTCATAGTCGTCTCTGTGTGCGAATTCATAACCGGCAAGCACCGTATCCACGCCAAAATCGGCCAGTAAATTTTGATAATGATGCGCACGCGAGCCGCCCACAAATATTGCCGCCGTTT
>DAITPG010000366.1:0-1693 GCA_036833715.1 Eubacteriaceae bacterium
TCGGGGATTCCGACAGCGAAAATCTATGAAACGCTCAACAGCCTTAAAAATAAAGGAGCCGTATTGGCAGGTTCTTCGGAGCCCGTCCTTTATTATCCTGCCGAACCGGATATGTTGCTGTCAAAGCTCCAAAATGACTATCAGCAGCAAATCAAGGATTTGAGCGTTGAACTGGCTGATTTGGATCCTTTGCCTGATATCGATATCACTTGGAACCTAAAAGGCTATCAAATTACCGTTGAAAAAATGAAAAACGTTATTCATAAAGCCAAAAATGAAATTGTTGTTTCCTTATGGCCGCAGGAAGCAAAAAGGATCTGTGATGAGTTGGAAGCAGCGCATCGGCGCGGTGTGCGGGTTATTGCAGGTTTTTTCGGCGAAATTGAAATTGAAGGGATTTCCTCCTTTAATTTAGAACCGTGCGGGATTACCTCAAAAAAACGTCTTGGTAAAAGGCTGAATGTTACTGTAGCCGATTCAGCCCAAGCGGTGATAGGGGAAATGGAATCAGAAGAAAATACTTCCGGTTTATGGACTACATCGCCGGCTATGATTCTTACGGCCAAGGAATATATCCGGCATGATATTTGGGGCAGTTTTCTTATTGAAGAAATAGGACGTGACAGATTTCGAAAAATGTGTATTGAAAACGAACTTTTATCCTACCTGATTACTACTCGATAGGAGAAGGATATGGAATCCATTAACTCAAATTTTTATAAAACAAAAACAATCGGAATTATCGGCTGCGGACATCTGGGGCAGGCCATCGCCTGCGCGTTGATCGAAAGCGGTTTTTGCAAAGAAAATCTTTTGATTTCTCACCGATCAAACAGCGTCACCGAAGCTAAATTGAAGGAGTTAAACATAGATAGTTGTTTGCATCCCAATGAAGAGATCTTTCGTAAAGCGAATATGATTTTGCTCGCGGTCAAGCCTCAGGATCTTGCGTCATTGCACAATTCCGCAGTCGATTATAAAGGGATTTTAGTATCCTGCATTGCCGGTGTTTCGATTCTTGATTTAAGGAAGATATTTCCAGAACATTTATTTCGAATGATGTTCAGCGGCCCCGATACCATCCTTTCAAAAAAAGGAATTGCTGCCGTTTATCCCTTCAAGAGTGAAATAATGGATATGATCCGCTTCATGGGATTGCAGCCGTTTGCATTAAAATCCGAATACGAAATTGATGTTTTTACGGCCGGAGTGTGCATGCCTGCGGCGCTCATCAAAACGGGAATGCAGGGTTCAGGCGTTTTTATCGAAAACTTAAAACATGATTACCCTCTGCTTTCAGAGATTTATCGCTGGGCGATCAATGTATTACCGCTTCAAGGTTCTTCAGACGAGATGAACACCTATCTGTTTAAAATGATCACGAAAGGCGGTGTTACGGAAGCGATCATCAACAGCTTAAACGAAGGCGATTCCTTGGATAACGCCATGCGTAAAGGCATACAAAAAGTAAAAGACATAGCAGCGGAAACAGGCAGATCCTTGCAAAGCCGCTCATAACAGCTTGGTCTGCTTACAATATTTTAAAGGAGAAAATTATGGATCGATTTGAGAATGTGACGGTTATCAAAAAGGCGAATGTATATTTTGACGGCAAGGTGACCAGCCGCACCGTATCTTTTGCGGACGGCACGAGAAAAACGCTGGGCATCATTCAATCCGGAGAATATGAATT
>DAITPG010000367.1:0-1625 GCA_036833715.1 Eubacteriaceae bacterium
AGGAATAGGTCCCAGTAAGCTGCTTGCCAAAATGGCGTCGGAATTTAAAAAACCCGAAAGAACACATACCCTGTTTGAACATGAAATCAAAACGAAGATGTGGCCCATGGATGTTTCGGAACTTTTTATGGTCGGAAGGCGAACGGCCTCGGAGCTTCATTCACTCGGCATAGGTACGATCGGTCAGCTTGCTCAGACTGACCCAGATTTTTTAATGAAGCATTTTAAAAGAAGCAGGGGCATAATGCTGCACCGGTTTGCCAATGGAATCGATTCATCGGAGATACGCACATTGCCGGATCAGGCCAAAAGCGTCGGCAACTCCACCACTACACCGCGCGATATCTTTGAGCGGAACGATGCGCATCAGATCCTATTATCCCTATGCGAAACGGTGGGCCGGCGTCTGCGGGAAAAGGAATTGCATGGCGACGTTATCAGCGTTTCCTATAAAAATTTCGGATTCAATTTTTTCAGCCGCCAGAAAAAAATATTCAGCCCAACCAATCATACCCAGATCATTTACGAGCAATCCGCAGCTTTATTTGACGAAATGTGGCGGGGCGAAGGCGTGCGCCATTTCGGTGTTTCGGTAAGCAATTTATGCGGTTCACACATCAGTCAGATGAGCCTTTTTGATATTCAACGGCAGCAACGATATGAAGCGCTGGACAAAACCATTGACGCCATACGAAACAGCTTCGGCAGCAAAACCGTAATACGCGGGGTATTCGTCGGCAACGAAAAAGAGCCCTTCAGAGGCGGAACCGACAATAATCCCAAATTTCCGTCCATTTCAAAGGGCATGTAAAAGCTCCGACTCGGCAAAGTCGGAGCTTATTTTATTTATATCCCCATATATTATTTTTGAGCATAATTAGATAGTTTCGGTTTCGGTAACCTGCCACCACAAAAATAAGAAAAAATACATGTACGGCAAGCTGGATAAAGGATAGAGTCATCACGCAAAGCAGCGCATCGACCGAATAGTAAAAGATCACGATCAGATACGGAAACCGTCTTCGTCTGGGACAATACAAAGAAGCCACTAGAAAACAAAGAATAACAAATCCAAAGGCCGCGTAAAAGGCCGCTCCAAAAACCGTATTCCCTTCGGCGATTTTGCTGTATCCCATGGAGAACAGCTGATCCAAAATTAAAAGATTCAAGTAAGGAAAATGGATATCAATCTTGATGATCAATAAAATTGACTGTACCACAGCCAGAAATGTGGTCAAGTAGATCGATACGGAATAGATCTTGATTTTCTTTTCACAGTTTGTTTTTACTTCAAGATACTGCTGATAATTCATCGTTCACCTCTGCTTTATCAAACGATATTATTTTAAATTTTGCCTATGATTTTAATTTCTGTTTGCAATTTAACACCGAATTTATCAAAAACAATGTTTTGCACCTCCGAAATCAATTTCAGGATATCGGAGGATGTAGCGTGATCGTAATTGATAATAAATCCGGCATGTTTTTCGCTGACCATGGCTCCGCCGATGCGAAAACCTCTCAAGCCTGCATCTTCGATGAGTTTTCCTGCGAAACATCCCTCGGGACGTTTGAAAGTGCTTCCGGCGCTGGGATATTCCAAGGGCTGTTTTTCTCTTCTTAGT
>DAITPG010000368.1:0-1592 GCA_036833715.1 Eubacteriaceae bacterium
CCGGCAGCTACCAAAAGTCATAGCCCGGGTGACAATTCCCTTCTACAATGACAGGGCCGTTCTGCGTAATGGCAACATCCCAGCCTACATAGCGTATTTCGGGTATTTCCATCGCGGCCCTCAGACATAATTCAACAGCTTCCGGTACGAAAGGTATAGGATAGCCGATAAATTCAATGCCGGAATAAGGATGGTGGGTATAATTGATTAGCAACGAAGTATGCCCTACCCCTGTAATCTTTCCCGTTTTTGGATCCAGCGGTGCGCAAACGCCGCCGCTTTCCAAATTATCGACAAAGCTTTCCGAGCCCTGCACCGTGTTTCCCGCTTTAACCACCGCGTAAATGCAGTGGGGCGTGTTTTTTGCTACCAGAGTAACAATGCGCAAGGTATTTACCGCAAATGGATAGAGGGCAGATAATGCATCATGCTGCTCAATAGCTTCTTCCAAAACTCCGAAATTCTTGTTTTTGATATATTGATACAAGGAAGATACATCTTTGTAATCTTCGGGCTTTAAACGCTCGATTCCTTTTCCGCACTCTCCCACATTCGGTTTTGCAAAAAACATCTTTTTATCTTTGATGAATGCGCTCAATTTAACCTCATCGGATGATTTGATGTCCAGAGAATCTCGTCCGAGATATTCTGAAAATCGAAGATTAAACATGTCTTTTCTGTCAAACCAATATTCCTGCGATTGGCTGTTTAACATATTAATGAGTTTTTTATTGATGATACGCGTCACATAGGTTTTTCTCTGCGCGTGATTCATATCATAAAAGGCAAATATAAGATAATCATTGTAACCGGCGCCAAAGCGTATCGCGCAATAAAGAATATCAAAAAAAAGAAAAACTTTACTTTTGTGCGTTTTTTGATGTATACGATCAATGACCTTTGCTAACTTCTGTAAACTTGCTCCGCGAAACACTTTGATAAGATACCGTACTCTCTTCATTTCATTCTCCGTTTTATTACTCAACCACAGCGGTTTACATCATTATAATACACGAAAAACCTAAGAAATTCAATTAAAACTTAATTAGTGAGACTCCTATTTCCGATATTTTCGACTATTTATTTATTTTGTTAACTAAGTCACCTATAAATGTCAAGCGTGATATGCGCCAAAGCATCGTAAACATACACTGCATTGGTAGGTGCGCTTCCTCCCTCTTCAATTAAAACCGTCATTGCGTATCGCGGTTCATTTGCGGGAAAATATCCGGTGAACCAGGAATGGGGATCAACGCCGTCAATGCTTTCAGCCGTTCCTGTTTTACCTGCCAGTCCTCCCTCGTTTTTAAGGGTATTGTAGGAACCGGATCCGTTGCTGCCCGTCAGGCGCATCATGTACTGCAAATCTTCGATGGTATGCTTGGAAAGCTTTAAATCAAATATTTGGCTGTTATTGAGTTTAACAGAATTTCCGCTTCTGTCAACAGCGCTTTCAACGATATAGGGAAGCGTAACCGTTCCGCCGTTGGCAATTGCAGCGGTGATTTTATTGATCAAATAAGGTGATGCTTGGATTTTACCTTGACCCAAAGCGGAATTAAAGATATCGAGCTCGTTGTATATCTTCGAAT
>DAITPG010000369.1:0-1579 GCA_036833715.1 Eubacteriaceae bacterium
CTCGGCTTCCTCATCCTGTTGTTCACACCTCAGGGCATGATCATCGCGCAGGTCGTTTTGATTATCCCCTTAATAATCGATAACACCGAACCTTTGATTATTCATTCGATCTAATATGCTGCCAGAATCGCAGATATTGTGCTTATATACATAATGGCAATTTGATCGAATACGGTGACCAGACACCTTAAATAACTCCAGCGAAGATTTGACTAAAAGTATTTGGTTTTTACAGTGTGTAAAACGCTAGGTTAGGAGATCAGAATGAAATTATTCAATGTTGATACGATCGATGCGGCAAGAGATAAATTAAAGAATGCGATTAATAAAGATTTGATCCGTACCAAAAAAATAGATGTCGTAAACGCTTTGGGATATGTGATTGCAGAGGACGTCTGCTCAGAAGTCGATGTCCCTGATTTTATGCGCTCTACGGTTGATGGATATGCGGTGATTTCAAAAGATACGCAGGGTGCGAGTGACAGCCTTCCTGTATTTTTAAAAATCGTCGATGAAGTTGAAATGGGGAAGGAAGCAAAAATCCCGATCAAAAGCGGAGAATGTGTTTATGTTCCCACTGGCGGCATGCTGCCGCAAAATGCCGATGCAATGGTCATGGTTGAATACTGTGAAATTTTCGATAAAAACGATGCGGCGGTTTATGATTCGGTTTCTGCCGGAAGAAATATCATCGAAAAGGGCGAAGATATCAAAAAAGGGGAAGTTTTTATCCGGAAAGGCACTCCTATCCGTCCACAGGAAATAGGAGCGCTGACAGCTGCGGGTGTAACAGAAATCACAGTTTTTTGTCCTATAAAAGTATTCATTCTTTCGACAGGAGATGAGCTTACTTTGCCGGGAGATGAGTTGAAGCCCGGTAAAATTTATGATATCAATACGTATTCCTTATCCGCGCTGGCAGTATCCGAAGGTTTTGAACTCGTAGGAAACAGATTTGTAGCGGATGATGAGACTCTTTTGAAAGAAGTAGCTGAAACTGCCATGCAGACCTGTGATATCGTCATCATTTCCGGCGGGACTTCCCAGGGGCAAAAGGATAAAACCTATGATATTCTTGAAGAAATTTCAGATCAGGGCATTTTTACACACGGGCTGGCTTTAAAACCCGGAAAACCCACAATCGTAGGCTTCGATAAAAAAACATCAACGGTATTGTTGGGCTTACCGGGGCATCCTGTGGCAGCCATGATGGTATTTGAGCTTATTTTATCTGATGTAATCCGATCTATAACCTTTCGGAAAGATGAATTTTGCGTATACGCAAAAATGGAAACCAATGTCGCTTGCGATGCCGGAAAATCGAATTGTATACCCGTTGAACTGATCGAAGGGCCGACGGGATATACGGCAAAAGTCATTTACGGTAAATCCGGGTTGGTGACAACTTTAACGAAAGCAAATGGTTATATATTGACTCAAAAGGATCAGGAAGGCATAAATAAAGATGAAATTGTTCGCGTTCATCTGTTTTAGGAAGGTTTGATATGGTTCAAAGGAATTTATATTTATCCAACACCTCCGTCGATGACCCGCGGCCGAGCTCGAAGCTCCTGGTGGC
>DAITPG010000370.1:0-1515 GCA_036833715.1 Eubacteriaceae bacterium
CTTTCTTTCTTGCTTTCTTTTTTTGTTTGGTTTGGTTTCGTTTGGTTTAGTTTATTTAATGGTAACGCAACTTGAACGGTTTGTGTAACGTGTTGTGTATTGTCTTGTGTAACGCCTGACGTAACATTATGTGACACAAATTGTGATGCAAACGGGATGATTTGATAGGTGCCCGCTTTGGAACCTCTTCCGTTTTTATATAAAATGCGCCCTTTCACGATCAGCGTATTTCGCACGCGATTCAGTTCCTGCCTTGATATGGACAAGTCATCAAGAAGCCTCGTATTGGCCACGGTGAATTCTTTCTTCCAGCCGAATTTGTTGCAGTATGCCATCAGCCGATGCCATAAAGCCTGTGCATTCCCGGAAACGGAATTCTCTACCAGCCAATCATAGAAGCTGTTGATCTCTTGGATATAATTCATTTCATTTTTTCGCGCTTTTGCGTTCTCCTTTCCATAAAAATAAGAGACAGCGGGGAAAACTCAGTTATCCCGCATCTCTACTTGTTTAGGATAATGTATTGGGCAGTGACATTCAATGACACTCGATCTGTAAAAGTCAAAAAAGCGAAAGGAATCAACGATATGCGTAATCTCGTTTACTCTGATTTGTCAACAACAAACTTTTGCAAAATTCAACTCAGCCGCAGCCTGCCCTTTCCCACCTTGCGGCGAGGCTCACCGCTTCGGCGATCGCCTTCGCCATCTCATAAACGGTGTGCAGCCGTATGCTGCTCATCCAGCTTTCCGCGCTGCCTTCATGGTCGCAAATGCCCAGCAAGGTGAGCTCCGCTTCGGTAATTTTAAGCTGTATTCCATTTGAGCGGGCTGTGTCTTCGCGTCCCAGCAGCAGGATATCTCCTATGTTGCAGCTGTTTCCTTTGGCGGCATCGATCACCAAAAGCCCGTGCTTCGGGTATTTGTGCCGCAGAATATCCAGATGAAAGCGCAGATTTTCATTATGTACGGGATTAGAAAGCGTTCCGGCGACCGGAAACGGGAAATCCTCGTCGCACGACAAAAAATGGCCCGTCAGCGGTCCCAAACTGTCCGCGATGTCCTTGTCGGTGCCCAGGCACAAAACCACAAACGGACAGCGCAGCCGCGCGCCCAGCTCGTCCGCCAGCGATTCGGAAAAATGGGGTGTTTGATGGCTTATTGTCGATAATATGCAAGTATTCGCGTTCTTCATAAGCGAAGTATAACAAAAAAAATCCGCGCAATTTGCAGATTTTTTGTTAAGAAGGACTTATTTTGCAAGCCTTTTTAACCTTTTTTAAATCTTCGGATGATCTCATCCGCTATACGCTCGCTGGCGTGTCCGTCTCCGTATGGGTTGGACGCACGGCTCATGGCGTTATAAACCGCATCATCGGTGAGTAACTCTTCTATCAATTCAAAAATGCGGTTTTCGTCCGTGCCTGCAAGCTTCAAAGTGCCCGCGGCGATGCCCTCGGGCCGCTCTGTTGTATCGCGCAGCACGATCACCGGCTTTCCGAGAGAAGGGGCCTCC